>UQVV01000220.1 GCA_900544635.1 uncultured Cloacibacillus sp.
GCGGCCGCGGACGCGCACATAAGAACCATGCAGGCCGCGGCCAACCATAGATTTCGTTTTTTGCCGTGCGTTTTGAACATTTCATTATCACCCTCGCAATATCCTGTACGCCGCGCGCTTCCGACGCCTCCGCCGGCCCGGCGGAACTGCGACAAATATAGGCGTGAAGCGGCTTCGCGGCAAATTTAAGATATATCGCTACGCGATACGGCGCCGGCGATAAGTTTCTTTTAAATAGATAAAATTACGGATAACGAAGATTTTTGAGAAGGCTTCGCGACGCGCTGCCCGCGGCGGCACGCGCGCGTCATTTATACAAAACCGGGGCTTCCGCGCCGGGACGCGAAAAAGGGCGGCCCGTAGGCCGCCCCTGCACATGGAGGAAATATATCCTCTTGGGAGAAGTGTTGAACGTCCGCGGCGCTTTCGCTAGCGGAGGAAGAGCGCGCTCATGATGTACATGAACGCTATAACGGGCAGGAAAAGGAGGTACGAGCGCCTGACCGAATCGGGTGACGGCGACGGCGCTCCGGTATTTCTGTCGTCTTTATCGTTCATAGGAATCACTCCCGTCGTTTTCGTCCGCGCGTCAAATTATCGAAGCGTTGACAAATTTGCGCGCCTCTGCGCTCCGCCGCGCTGGGAAGCGCCCCGCGCCGGAGCCCCTTCGCGTTCCCGGAATTTCCGGAGTACGCCTGTAATATAGGCGAAGCGCCGGCGCGCCGCAACCTCGCGAAATTTCTCCGCGCGAAAGATAGGGCGGCGTATTTCTCATAAAAATAGACAAAGTAGATAATTTAACAGAGCAATCGGTAATTTTACTTATTTTGCGGCGCAAACGGCAGCTTCCCGTATATTTATAAGAAACCGCCGCGCGTAGAGGCGCGGCGGACATGCTGCGGCGCGGGGCTTCGCGCTACGCCTCGGCCTCGGAGACGCGGTCGATGGTGAAGTAGTTGGTGCGGCGCACGCGGCGTATCTCCTCGCGCGAGACCTGGAGCATGGTGCGGAAGCGCTTGTCCTCCGCCATTACGTGGTTCGCGACGAGCGCCTTCACGCTGACGGGCTGGTTCGCGAGATTCATCATCAGCATGTGGCCGAGCAGGAAGTTCTGCCCGTTGAGCATCGACGGGAAGATCATCATAATCCTGTCGAGGCGGCAGAATTCGTTCTCGAAGGGCAGCCGCGTGTAGAAGGAGTATTCCTGCACCTGCCCCTTGTAGACCTTCGAGCAGAGGCAGTAGTCGTCGAAGGAGGAGACCTCGTGGTAAAGCTTCGCGCCGCAGCCGTCGGCGTCGCGTTCTATGACGCTTCTGTGGACCGCGCGCTCCTCGCCGCCGTAGTAGTAGAGGTAGAGCAGCGGCGAGGCGAATACGTCGCGGCCGCGCATGTCGGGCGCGGGCGGCTCGGCGCAGCATTCCTCGACCGGCAGATTCATCAGGCTGAAGACCGAGACGCGCAGCGCGCGCGCAATCTCGTAGAGGGTCTCGACGTCGATGACTATGTCGCCCGTTTCGTACTTGGAGAGCGTCGCCTTGCTTTTGTGTACGGCCTGCCCGAGCTCCTCGAGCGTGCAGCGTCTGTTCTTTCTTATCTCTCTGATTTTGCGTCCCAGAGCTTCGCTTACTTGCGTCATGGCTGTTTTACCTCTTCGGTATGATTTTTGGTTTCCGCGCCGGTATGTGGAAGCCGGCGCGTCGTTACGCGCGTTTCGTATTGCTTATTGAGATTCTGTCGTCGCTATATCATTGCGCGGGGGCGTGGCCTTTTCCGCGTAACGGTTTCGAGGTACCTAGTTCGGATATTATACCAACGCCCGCGCCGTTCTGGGAAGAAGCCGAAGGCCGGCGCAGGCGGCATGTTTCGTAAAAAGAAAACGGGCCTCGCGCGCGGGGATAAAAAAAGGACGGCTTTCGCCGTCCCCTGCGTTTATATATATTTTACCGGCGAAGCGTCAGAAGGCCTCAGCGTTCGGCCTGTGGCGTTCGTCGAGGATGTCTATCATGACGCGGTCCACCGTCTTCATGCCCTCGCGGGAGACGCGCCCGACGTTCGCGACCGTCTCCTCTATCGAAGCGCCGAAGACTCCCTGCGGGACGGCGAGGTGCTGCCCCTCGAGCGCCCACTCCATAGCGCAGTAGGCCTCCGACGACGCGGAGCCGACCTTCAGCGCGCAGCTCTCCTTCGCGCCGTCGCAGAGCATTCCCGCGATGTTGGAGAGCAGCAGGCTCATCGCGCTGCATATCTGGTCGTAGGTGCCGCCCATGAGGTAGGTCATGCCCGCCGCCGCGCCCGCGCCCGCCGCGACCGAGCAGCCGCATACCGGCGAAAGGCGTCCGAGGTTGCGTTTTACGAAGCTCGTCGCGAGATGGCTGACCGCTATCGCCTTCGCTATCTCGCTGCGGCTCTTGCCCGCGCGGCGGCCCAGCACCGCGATCGGGATAATAGCCGTTATTCCGTGGTTGCCGCTGCCGGCGCTGCTCATGACCGGCAGCTGCACGCCGGACATGCGCGCCTCGGCCGCCGCCGACGCCGTAGTGCGTATCTCGAGCGCCACGGGGACGAAGTCGCCCACCTTTTCATCGTTTCTCAAAATAAGTCCGAAATTGCTGCTCTGGAGGCTGCCGCCGCCCGCGGGCTTGATGCCCTCGGCCGCGATGCGGTCGTTCATCTCGACGCCCTCCCAGATGAAATCCTCGTCCTCGCCGTCCATCTCGTCCGCCATCTTGAGGACGTCGGCGAAAAGCGTCGGGAAGCCGTCGTCCGCGAATCCCGACGAAGCGCCGGAGGGGCGCTCCTTCTCGAACGTCGTCTCTCCGTCCGCCGTGACCTTGACGATGTTCGAATGGCTGCCCTCTATCAGGCACATGGCCTTGTGCTCGGGCGTGAATACCGAGGCGAGGACGTAGACTCCGCCCCTGTCCTGGTCGCAGTATATAGTCGCGCGTTTCTCCTCCACCCAGGCCTCGGCCTTTTTTACGTCCTCGGGCTTCGTGCCCGCGAGGACCTCGAGGCCGCGCGAGGCGTCGCCGCATATCGCCCCGAGCGCCGCCGCTATCGCGTTCCCGCGCGCGCCGCCCGCGCCGGGAATGCCGACGGCCATGCCGTTCTTATAAATATTCGCGCTGACCGTGACGCGCACGGCCGCGACGTTGCCCCTGTCCGGGAGCTCGGCGCACGCGCGTGCCACCGCGAGCGCCACGGCCCCCGGCTCGGTACATCCGAGCGCCGGCTTTACTTCGCTGCGCAGAAATTCCTTCAATGTCGGCATTGATTCCTTCCTCCTTGGTAAATTAGATTTGTAATACGTCTGCTGCTGATGGTTCGACACAGTTAGATTATATCTTAAAATCAGGCATGTTTATACGGCGGACGGCGCAACGTCTCATCCGTAAGATTCGCTCTGCGTTCAAGCACGCAGATAGTCGAGGGCGAACTGAGCCAGAACCGCCGCGGCAGGCGTCAGCGCCTCGTCAGGG
>UQVV01000221.1 GCA_900544635.1 uncultured Cloacibacillus sp.
ACAGGCCGGCATCTTACATCTCCAGTTTTTCGAGAATCTTCTTCATCTGGACGCCGTGGACGAGCGTCGCGCCGCCGCGTATCGCCGCCGCGACGTGGACGGCCTCGGTCATCTGCTCGCCGTTGGCGCCCTGTTCGAGACAGGCCTGCGTGTATGCGTCGATGCAATACGGGCACTGCACCGCGTGAGCCACCGCGAGCGCTATCAGCGCTTTCTCGCGCGCCGTCAGGGCCCCCTCCGCGAACACCGCTCCGTAATACTCCGAGAACTTTTCCCAGAGCTCCGTGGCTTCCTCGCCGATGGAAGCGAACTTGGGCAGATCTTTAGGATCGTAATATGTTTCCATCTGTCATTCACTCCTTAAAATATCCGAACGGAGAACCGCGTCACGCGGCGCGTCCCCGCTTAAGATAACGTTTATACAGAAACACGCCGATAAGAGCCAACATCACGGCGAAAACCGCCGCCGCGCACATAAGTCCGGCCCTGTTCTCCGCGTCGGAAAGTCCGGCCGCACCCACGGTAAACAGCGCGACGCCGGGAAACATGAAGACGAAAGTATAAATCGTGTACTGCAGCAGTCCGACGTCCGTTATTCCATAGGCGAAATTCTGCAAATTGTAAGGAAATACAGGCAGAAGCCGCGTCACCATCAGCAGCACGAGCGCGCTGCCGTCCGCGTTGTCGAACAGGAAACGCTTCAGCGCCGGGCTCTTTTCGAGCATCGGCTTCACGCTGTCTTTCAGAAAAAAGCGCCCGGCGAGAAACGAAAGCACCGCGCCGAACGTCGCCGAAACAAGGCATAACAAAGTCCCCATCACAGGGCCGAAAAGTACGCCGCTGACAATCGCAAAGCACACGCCCGGCAGCGCCAGCAGCACACACCCTGCTGTAGTCGCCGCGACATAGATCAGCGCGGCGGACAAATAATGCTCCGCCGCGTAAGCGCGAAAACCGTCGATATACCCCGAATCAGCAAAACACTCCGTCAGCCCCATATGCCGCGACATAGCATAAAGCGCCGTCAGCGCGGCGGCGAACGCCGCCGGTTTCAGCCATTTGCCGTGAGAAGCGAAAAATCCGCCCTTCATCACAGCAGCCGCCCCATCGCCGCATCTATACGGTTGCGCCACGTGCCGCGCGCCGTCCTCACACCTGGGAAGAGCAGCTCAAGCCCATGCACGGAGCTGCATCCAGCTCCGACGAACGATTCGACGCAGGCGAAGCAGTAGGTCAGGATGTTCCGGTTATCGCTCTCCGCGATCCGCATATTGAGCACCTCGCGCCCTTTTTCAGGGTTCAGTACCATCATCATACCGGCCTTGCCGCAGCATCGTGCCTTTTCGCGCGACGACGGATACTCTTCCCACTCGACGCCGCAGCGCGCGAACACGTTCCTCGCCGCCTGCTGCGTCTCCGGGTCGCTTCGCGTCGGGCACGGGTCGTGCAGCACGAACATCCGTCCCTCCTCAGTACGGCATGTGAATCGTTCCTCGTCGAGCAGCTTCCATATCGAGATTACGGAAAGGCCGAAATCCTCCTTCAACGTCCCGGAACAGTTAGGACAGCAGACGACGAGGCGCTTTATGCCGAGCGATCCGAGCAGCGAGGCGAGCCGTTCGCGGTGCGCCGCGGCTTTCCCGCGGCCGCCGAGAGCCAGCGTCGGGTGTCCGCAGCATGCACTGACGAAGCCCATGCCGGGATGCACGGAGACGAGCCAACGATAGACGCGGCGCATAAGATCCGGGTCGTAGCCCATAAGACTGCACCCTGGGAAAAAAGCTGTATCGCCGCCGCGCGCCACAACCCTCTGAAAAATCGGGGAAAAGCTCAGAAACTGATGGAGCTTCACCCCAATATATCCGATCTTGTTCTTACTGTTTTGCGCTGCCATTTCCGGCCTCGGCCCGTTTTTTCACCCTCTCCTTATATATCTGGCGCAGCATTACGCTCAGTACGGAAAGGCTGAAAAGTATAAGCAGCCCCATGACGACGAACTTCGCGCCGCCGGTCAGCATCCCGCCTACATATGAATAAATGATCGTGGCAGGGAGCTGCCCAATGCCGGTCGCAACGAAGAATCCGACGAAACTCATCGACGTAAGCCCCGCCGCGTAGCTAACAAAATCGAACGAAATGAACGGCAGCAGACGTGCGATAAGAATGCTCTGCTTGCCGTGGCGCTCGAAAAATTCGTCGATCGCGCGCAGCCCGCTCTTGCTCGTCAGCTTCTCCACCACATCGCGCCCGAAGATGCGCGCGATGTAGAAGCACAGCGCCGCTCCGGCCATAGCGCTCGACCATGAAAGGATGGCTCCCTGCCACCAACCGAAAAGATTCGCGTTAGCGAAAGTGATGAGAAACGCCGGCAGCGGGGCCGCTACCGACTGGAACACCATAAGGCAGAACGAAAGCACGGCGGCCTGTTTGCCGTACTTCGCGATGAACTCGCGCATGACCTGGAAATCGCCGGTCGCAAACGTATGCAGTATGTCGTCGATGACGGCCTTATAGCCTGGGCTGACGAAATACGCGCCGACAGCTACGGCCAGTATGACGGCTGTTATTATCCTTTGTACCCTCTTTGATTTTTTCTTCGCATCGGCGGACGCCTCTGCCATCAAAAACCTCTCCTTTTTCTCTATTTTTACCGCAGCCGCGCACAGCGCGGACACGCAGAAAATCCCGCACGCAAAACGACGGCGGAACTATACAAAAGTACCTTTATTATGTGTAGCTGATTTGCTTAGAGAATGGAGACAGACGCCGTAAAGCGATGGCCGAAACGCAGCTTCGTACCGACGAAACAGGCTTAAGCGATGAGGATATGCCCGATAGGACGGCGCCCTGTTCTCCGCGCACAACGTGCACGCCAAGAAGCCGTCTCACGTCAAACCACTACGAACATACGCGCCACCTCCCTCGGACAAAACGTATAAAATTCACCGCGAGTATATAACCTGACGCCCCGCGTGTCTTTATTCACAAGACCAGAAACAGAGGGGAGACAAGATATCGACAAAACAGGATCTGTGACGTTGTTTCGCATCTTCATCTATTTTTATTCGCGGGAATAGAATTCCGCCGTTATCGGCTTGCTTTTAGTACGCAGGCCGTTTATCATAGGCGCGTGAGAAAGCTTGCGCTTACCCTCACAAACCTGCCGAAACGCGGAAGGAGGAGACATTTATGTGACGTAGCGCCGTAAAGCCTGTGGCATGGGCTGCTGCATCCGAGTCTCCGTCCGCCGTATCCTCTTCGGAAGGCTCACGGAAACTTTCATAAAAATGGACTTCAATACAGCAATATCTTAGCTTTGCCTGGCTTTTCCCATGCTGTCGCATTTGCGTGCGCGGCATGGAAGCGTCCGTGCGTTCTGCACTACCAGATGATTTCACGGCAGGAGTGTAATGTGCGTGCGCGCGGCAAAGCGTGCCGCCCATGCATACGGCCCGGCGCCGGGTATTTCAATCT
>UQVV01000222.1 GCA_900544635.1 uncultured Cloacibacillus sp.
TCTTCGCAGAATACGTCGAGCCCCGCCGCCGCTATCGTGCCGTTATTGAGCGCTTCGACGAGGTCGGCTTCGTTGATGATTCCGCCGCGCGCGCAGTTGATTATTACTGCGGTTCTCTTCATGCTTTCGAGCTGTTTTTTCGCAATCATGTCTTTCGTCGTCGGAAGGAGCGGCACGTGGAGCGATACGAAGTCCGCGAGCGGCAGCATATCCTCGAACCTTTCAAAGTATTCCGCGCCCTGCGCCTCTATCTGCTCGCGGGTCAGGAACGGGTCGTAGCCCATGACGCTCATGCCGAGCGCCTCGCAGATTTTCGCCGTTTCGCGCCCTATCGCGCCCATGCCTATGACGGCGAGCTTTTTGCCCTGAAGCTCGAAGGCCTTGCCGAGGCCGCGCACCTTCGTGTATTCTCCGGCGCGCGTGCCTTCGTCGCCCTCGACGAGGTTCTTCGCCGCCGCGAACATCAGCGCCACCGTGTGCTCCGCCACTGCGCGCGTATTCGCCCCCGGCGTGATGACGACGGGGATTCCGCGCTCGGTCGCCGCCTCGACGTCGACGCTGTCGCAGCCGACGCCGGTGCGTCCTATGACCTTGAGGTTCGGCGAGTTTTCAATCGCGTGACGGTCCATCTTTGCGATGCGCACGATTATCGCGTCCGCGTCCTGCATCTGGTCGAGGTAGTTGTTGACGTCCCCGTTGTCAGCTACGTAGATTTCGGCCTTGTCCTTGAGAAGGGCGAGCCCTTCGGGGCATACGGCCTGTGTCATGACGAATTTCATTATTTACCGCCTCCGGTTACCAACTGAGATACGACGTCCGTCAGGACGCTGCTTTTTCCGAATCCGCCGGACTTCGAGACTATCTGCACCTCGCGCCCGCCGAGGCCGAGCGTCGAGCATACGACGCCGTCCGAGAGCTCGCAGACGGGCGTCAGCTCGCTGCATCCGGCCTTTTTCATGAATCCGGCGAGCGTGTCCCCGCCGATGGTTACAAGCGTGTGGTCGAGGCCGAAGCCGAACCACGCGTACATTATTTCTCCGAGCCTGCGCGCGACGCGCTGGCGTATTTCTTCCGTTTTCAGCCTGTCTTTGATGGCCGAGGCCGCGTCCGATACGCGGCTTGCGAAGACGTCTACGACGACGGGGCGTCCCGAGAGGCAGGCGCGCTTGAGCGAGGCGAGCCATTCGCGCCCGTCGGAGGACGCAAGGTAGTCCTCGCGTAGCTTTTGCTCCGCGGTCAGCGAGATGCGCTCGAACCCGGCGGCCTCGGCGTGGAGTATCTGCGCCTCGGAGATCGGGTTGAGACTGCCGCATACGACGAACATGCCTTTTGTTTTGCGCGGGGACTGCGATTTGCCCTTCGGCAGCTCGATGAATGAGCCGATGTGTGCGGCGAGTCCCGCGCAGCCCGCGGCGAGCGTGCAGCCCTTCGCTTTCAGCCGCGCCGCAACCTCCGCAAGGTCTTCTTCTGTCGAGGCGTCGTATACTGTTATCTGCCGGCCGTAGGGCGACGCCGCTTCCGATGCGAGGCGCACCTCGACCTCCGACTGTTCGGCGATTATGTCGGGTATGTAGGAGTGGCGGACGGGCTCGAAGGGGTCGCGTCCGAAGGCGCTCTCGCTGACCGGCACGCCGTCGATGTACTGCGTGCCGCCCTTCGTCGTGCGGCGCACCTTCGGAAAGGCCGGAGCGAAGGCGAGCTCCGGCGCGTCGGGCCACGCGTCGAGCGCCGCCGAAAGCTCGGCGCCGACGCAGCCGCGCAGCGCCGAGTCCGTCTTTTTATATATGTATCCCACGCCGGCGGCGCGGGCTTCGTTTACGAGACGGCAGACCGTTTCGTAGGCTTCGCCGTGCGGCAGGTGGCGCGTCTCGGAATCTATGACGATGACAGGATAGTCCGCGCGCGACGCGAGCACGCCTTCCGCGCCTATCGCTACGCACGTTTTCGTGCCTTCGCGCGCGAACTGTATGCCTGTGTCGAGCGCGCCTGTGAAGTCGTCGGCGATCACGAGCAGCTTCGTCATCTTACGCCATTACTTTCTGATAAACTCCGCGTATGTCCTCGCGCGTCATGTCCTTCATGTTGTTGTCGAGCAGGCGGCGCACTCCGTAGGCCGCTTCGACGAGGAAGTCCATGTCGGAGGGCTTCACGCCGTATTCGCCGAGGTCGGTCGGTATCTCCGTGAAGCGGACGATGTCGGCGATTTCGGCTATCGTGTGCCCGGCGCGCTCGCGGACGCTCTTCCCGGCGAGCTCCGGAGCTATGAGGTCGCAGAGCCCGGCGAGGCGCTCTTCGCAGGCGTCGAGGTTGAATTCCATGACATGCTTGAAGAGTATCGCGTTCGAGACGCCGTGCGGAATGTGGAACTTTCCGCCGAGCGGGTAGGAGAGCGCGTGGACGGCGGTCGTGCCGCTCGACGTGATGGCCGCGCCGCCGAAGAAGGCCCCGATGAGCATTTTCTGCTTTGCCTCCATGTCGTCCGCGTCGGCGTAGGCGCGGCGGATGTTGCCGAATATCAGCTTCGCGGCGTAGAGCGCGTAGGCGTCGCTGAGCGGGTTCGCCTTCTTCGAGGTGTAGCACTCGACCGCGTGCGCGAGCGCGTCGACGCCGGTCGCGGCGATTATCTTCTTCGGCAGCTTCGCTATCATCGATGCGTCGAGAATCACGTAGTCGGGAATCATTTCGTCGTTCACTATGCCGACCTTGACCTCTTCCTCCGGGACCGCGACGATGGCGTTGCAGGTGGCCTCCGAGCCGGTGCCGCATGTCGTCGGTATCATCACGCTTTTGACCTGCTTCTTCGCCGCGAGCGGATTTTTCAGAAGGTCGCGCACCGTCGTCTGCGAGCCGAGCAGAAGGCTGCAAAGCTTCGCCGAATCCATGACGCTGCCGCCGCCGACCGCGATTATGAGCTCGGCCTTATCCTTCGGCGTGCGCTCGATTACCGCCTCGACGGCCGTGTATGCCGGCTCCGGCGGAATGTCGTCGACGACGACATATCCCGCCCCCGCCGCCTCGATGCGCGCGCGCACCGGAGCGTCGAGCCCCGCGGCCTCTATGCCCTTGTCGGTGAAGAGGACGACGTTCTTAGCATTTTCCTTTGCGATGATTTCGCCTATCTTGTCCAGGCACTCTCCCGCAAAGATGCAGGACGGCATTTTCGACTGATAGGATTTCATTTCCATATTGGAACACCTCGAATCTAATTTTTCTCCCGCCGCCCGCGGGCGGGCCGATGTCAAAAAGTTCCTTCTCTGCTGCGCTTTGGATTATATTTTATTATTACGTTTAAATTGCTTTGGTGTAGCTTGATTGTTATTATATTGAAACATAAATCTGCGTCAAGCTCAAAGTATAAAATTATATGTTTTATATTGAAACATAATTATGCGCTATCCTTGCAATGTTGGGAAGATATTGACACATGAAGAGTAATACAATATAAAATGGGAATCTGAAAAGCGT
>UQVV01000223.1 GCA_900544635.1 uncultured Cloacibacillus sp.
CCTTCCTTTACGGCTTCATACCGCAAATACAGCCTGCGATGACGCTCCTGTGCGCCGCCTATATTTTGTGGACGGCGTGGAGCGTATGGCACTCGGGCGAAGAACCCGCGCCCGGCGGAAGCGGCGCGTTCTTCGGCGGAATAGCTATGCAGTTCCTCAACGCGGGCGTAATCCTATGCGCCGTCACGTCGTTCTCCGTCTTCATACTGCCTCACCACGACGACGCGCGAGTCATAGCGCTCTTCGCCTTCGCGATAGCCGCCGCCGGATTCGTCAGCGCCTGCTGCTGGGCCGCCTTCGGCGCGGCGCTCGAAAAATTCTTCCGCTCCCGCCGCCGTACGCTCAACGGCGCGATGGCCCTCCTCCTGGTATGGTGCGCCCTCTCGCAGCTGTCCGGACTAACGCGCTGAAAGCGGACCTGGAGCCGCGTTTTATGTTATACTGATAGTTGTTTTTATTATCTGCGGCTTTGGCCGTGTGCGGGGAATTTTTATGATCGATATATGTAATTTTGGGCCGGAGGCCGCGCGGGGCGGGAATACTCTGATGCTCGGCGGCAACGACAGGAAGACGGCGAGTTTTCGCGCGCTTATCGATGCGTGGACGCGCGAGTTTCCTGACGACGCGCTGATCGTGCTCGACCATTCCGGACGGCTTTACGAAAGCTATGCCGGAGAACCGATGCTCGCTGACCTTTCAAGCCGCGGCTCAGTGATGCCGGACCTTATCGAGCCTTTCGCGCTGAACGAGACGACGGGCGAGTCGAGCGCGAATATCGCGAACGCCGTGCGTCAGGCGGCCTATCAGGAGATACGCTCGCGCGACGCGAACGACAAATTTTTCGACGACCTCGGCAAGCTCGTCACCGACCGCATGATCGTCTACATGCTCGAGACCGAGAAGAACGTGCTGCGCAACATCGCGGGCGGGCGCGAAATCGAAGAGGTTCTCGGGCGGCTCAATCTTTTCTCGATTTTCTGCCGCCAGCACAAGTATGTCGAATCGCTCATGACGAAGGCGGTCAGCGGCGAGAAGGACGCGCTTCCCGACAAGCGCGCGATCAAGGCCGCGGAGAGCGTCGGCGCGCAGCGCACGCGCGAGCATGCTCTCGCGGAGTACGTGCTTGAAAAGGAACTGCGCTTCCAGAAAAACGGCGACAGGGATGCGCCCGTGCCCTTCGCCGACCTGCTTTTCACCACCTCCGAAACTTCAAACACGCAGCGCTGCATCAAGATGCAGGCCGACGCGAGCACGGCGGACTTCCGCGCGCTGCTCTCGCTCGTATCCGACAAGGCGGCGCTGCTTTCCGCGCTTCCGACGCTGAAGCTCGACGAATATTTCAAATCGCCGCAGGGCAGGCCGCTTTTCGTCTGCTCGTGCGGCAGCGCCTCCGCGGACAGGGGCTTCGCCGCTCTGCTTGCGGCCGCCGCCGGAGCCGCCGCGCAGAACGCGGGACGGCGCGCCGTCGTGCTCGCGCCCGAGATAGACCGCTGGGGGCTCGTCAACCTGCTCGACAAATTCCGCCAGAGCTGGGAGAACCTCGGCTTCGTCTTCGGATATGAAAACTTCTCGCGCCTTTCGCTCGAAAGCCGCGCGGAGGAGGCGCAGCTCATAGAGACGCTCTATTCTCTGAGCGACCGCCGCGTCTGGCACGCGACGAAGGAGGAGCGGCTCAACAAGGCCTTCGACGCCTACGTCTCCGACGCCGACGTCATTTACAGGCCGGACGACCTCGACGGCGAGATACGCGCGGTCGAGGAAGATGGCAGGGTGCGCTACGCTTCGCTCGAGGAGCGGCCCGCGGAGCGCGTGCGCTCGCGCGAAAAACTGCGCAGGGAGCGCGGCGCGGAGACGAAACTGTGGATTACGGACGGCGCGGCGAAGGCCGAGAGGCTGACGCTCGAATCGCTGCTTGAGGAGGGCGAGACGCTGTGAGAAACGCTTCTGACAAACTTCCGCCGCTCTGCGCGAAGTACGGACGCCAGCTCGGCCGCGGCACGCGCGGCGTGGAGCAGATACTTGAGGATTTCGGCGCGCTCGACCGCATAGCCGTCGCGCTCGCCTCCGAGGAGCAGAACAACGTAGCGCTGACCGGCCCCGCCGGCTGCGGCAAAACCTCGACCGTCCACAAGCTCGCGGAGCTCATCGACGAAGGACGCTACGCGCGCCTCGCGGGACGGCGCGTCGTCGTGCTCAACATCGACCTTATAAATCAGGAGAAGGAGAAGCGCGACCTGCGCTTCAAGCACGTGCTCGACGAGGCCGAATATTACGGAATAATCATCTACGTAGACGAGGCGCACCGCCTCAGCGAGAACCTCGGGCCGTCGAACCTGCTCAACACGCTCAAGCCCTACATCACGAGCGGCGGCGTAAGCATGCTTATCTCGACGACCTCCGAGGAATACAGAAAGTACATAGCCTGCGACCGCGCGATGGAGCGGCGCTTCCAGTCCATAGAGCTGCGCGAGCCCGACCACGAGCGGCTGATACGCATAATAGAGCGCGTCGCGCGCGTGCGCTACCCGAACACGGAAATAGCACGCGACGCGATAGAGGAGACGGCGCGGCTCGCCGCGCTCTGCTCGCCAGAACGCTGCGAGCCGGCGCGCTCGCTCGAGTTGCTGCACTACGAGATATCGGCGGCGCGCATCAGCCTGCCGCCCGACCTGGACGTAGGCGCGATAACGACGGCAGACGTCCGCCGCGCCGCGGCGCTCAAAACGGGCGGAAATATAGTCGGGGAGATATAAGCATGCTTAAAGCGACACTCGAACTTTGCACTGAATACGACCTCGAAGCGCGCAGGCACGCCGCCGCGCTCGCGAAAAAAACGCTCGAGCAGATACAGCGCGAATACCTCGAAGAGCTCTTCACGGCGGCGCGCCGCCACAGGCTCGACATCTGGGACTTCGCGCAGAAATTCATGGAGTCGCCCGTCTCCCTGCGCCTCGACAGGCCGGAGACTCTGCTGACGACCGAATCGGAGCTGCTCTTCCGCGACTTCTCCATATACTGCGTGCAGAACCACGTCGAGCTTGAAAACGCGCCCGACGCGCAGGCAGGCATGAGCGCCTTCCGCACCATATCGCCCGAGGCGAAATGGCTCGCCGCAATATATTCCGCGTGGCACGCAAAGACCGGCGAGGCCGGCCGCGAAATAGCCGAGCGCGCCCCCGCCTCGCTGCTGCGCAAAATCCACAAAAAGGCGATGACGCACCCCGCCGACGAGATAATCGAGCTGCTGCTCGAACATTCCGCCGCGGAAGCCGAAATCTCGCCC
Source organism: uncultured Cloacibacillus sp. (assembly GCA_900544635.1). Classification (GTDB taxonomy): domain Bacteria; phylum Synergistota; class Synergistia; order Synergistales; family Synergistaceae; genus Caccocola; species Caccocola faecigallinarum. The sequence continues at coordinate 3,284 of UQVV01000223.1, forward strand.
GCCGACTGCGCGGCGCTGGAAAGGGCCCGCGCGGCGAAGGAATAGAAGAACGAAGCGCCGAAGGCCGCCGCACGAAGGCGGCCTTTTTGCGCGCGTGCGCTTATCGCAGCTTGACTTTATAAAAAAGGCCACGCCGGCTCGTC
>UQVV01000224.1 GCA_900544635.1 uncultured Cloacibacillus sp.
GCGCCGAGCGAGTATGTGCCGAAGGCGAGGTTGTAGTCCCACGGCAGCATCGCGAGCAGGCCGTCCTTTTCGTAGAGATAGTAGTTGTGGCCCGTCGAGCCGAGGTAGCCGTCTGCGTTCACGACGAAGGCCTGGACGGCGAAGTAGCGCGCCGCGAGGTCGAGGTCGACGGCGGAAGCGCAGCGGCTTTCGTCGGAGAGCCGTTCGAGCGCGGCTATGAGCCGCCTTTTGTCCGCCGCCGAGACGGGGAACTTCGCGCGGCGGAATATGCCCGGGTAGCGGCGCGGGTCGTCTCCGCTGTAAATCAGCGCCACGTCGGAGTTTTCGTCGTCGAGCGAGCGGTAGTCCGGCTTGTAGAGCCGTCCGTGGGCGGGGCCGAAGTTTCGCAGCGCAAAGGCTTCTTCCGGCTCTTCGACCGCGAGGAAGAGGCCGTGCGGCTCGCCGTTGACTGTCACCCACGCGAAGGAGCGCAGAGGCGCGGGGACGCCGAGCCGCGCCATTAGGCCGTAGGCGATGAAGTTTTTAAGATAGCTGTTGTCCTGGAAGGCCGCGTCGAGCGAGAGCTTGTCGAGGCCGCGCCATAAAGCGCCCTCGATGTAATGGTCGAATTCGATTTTGAGGCTGTAGCGTGTGTGTCCGTATTTGTGCGTGAGGCGCAGCGAGTTGTTGCCCTTCGCGCGGATTCCCGCGCCGCCGAAGCGCTCGCCGTCTATCGTGACGGCGCAGGGCGAATATTCCTCGCGCGTCGCGTTTTTTATGAATTTTTCCCAGTTTTCTATCTCAATGTCGATTTGATGGACGCACCCGCCGTCGAAGAGCGCCGCCGCGTATTCCGGCTCGCGCGCCGGACCGCCGCCTGCGCCGCCGTTCCACGCCGCAAGCAGCAGCGCGAGCGCGCAGGCCGCCGTCATCGCGATTATGCAGATTTTATCCGTGTTTCTGCGCTTCAGCACGCGCGGTTCATGCGGCGTAGTCGCCGTTGTACGAGACGAGGACGGCGTTTTCGACGCCGGGCAGCGCCGCGAGCGCGTTGACGAAATCCGCCGCGCCGTCAGACAGGCGCACTTCGTAGTTCAGCTCGACGCGCCCCGGCGAGACGCTCTTGCTCTTGAGTGAAAGCGCCTTGACGCGCGACGATGCGAAGTCGTGCGCCGCGCGCTCAGCCGTCTCGTCCGCGCAGTGGACGACGAGGATGTACGGGCGTTCCTCGTCGCGCCTGTCTGAGAAAACGAGCATGACGATGCCGATGAAGAGGCTGCCGAGCACCGCGAGATGGACGAGGCCGGATGCGAGCACGATGCCCGCGGCGAGGCTCCAGAACAGGAAGGCTATGTCCATCGGGTCCTTGACCGCGGTGCGGAAGCGCACGATCGAAAGCGCGCCGACCATGCCGAGCGAGAGGACGACGTTGCTCGTCACGGCGAGCATCACGAAGGTCGTGACCAGCGCGACGGCGATGAGCGACGTTCCGAAATTCGCCGAGTACATGACGCCGCGGTAGCTTTTTTTGTAAATGTAAAAAATAAACAGCCCTATCGCGAAGGCGAGCAGCATCGATACCGCCATATCGGCGACGGAAAGCTGCGCCGTCCGCGCGAGAAAGCCGCTCTTGAAAATATCTCTGAAGGTCATGCGAAAATCGCTCCCGTCCGGTTATTCAAAGCGGCGGCACTCCGCGTACTTCGAAAATGCGCTCCGCGCGCAGGCCGCCGTCTGCACCGCCATGCGCGCGACGTCCGGCAGAAACGCGCCGTACTTGACCTCAAGCAAATCGAAGCCGCCGTCCGCCGGCACTCCGAAGCGGCGCGTATTCAGAAACTCCCGCGCGTCGAGGCAGCGGCGCAGATCCCTGTCGATATTCACGCGCACGCCGCCCGGCGCGTAAACGAAAGCCTCGCGGCTGTAGCTGACGGCCGCGCTCGGACGCAGCGGGCCGCCGCGCAGCTTCGCGTAAAACTCCGCGAAGAGCGGCTCGTCCGATTCAAGCAGAAAATCCGCCCGCCCCGCGAGAAGCGCCTCCGCGCCGCCCTCGGGCAGAACCGCGGAAAACTTCGCGCAGAGCTCGCCGCGCTTTATCTTCTTCTCGAGCCGCACAAAAGAAACGTCCTCGCCGTAATAGCGCAGACGGAACTTCTCCTTATCGCGCAGGCCGTAAAGCTTCTCGCGCAGCGCGCGGTCGTCCGGCGTGTCGAAATAGAGGCTGTGGACTTCATAGCGCCCGTCCGCGCCCGCGTGCCCGTCGCGCGCGAAAAGCGCGGAAAAACGCGACGAAAGCGCAAAGCCCTCGCCGCGCGTGACGAGAAACTTCAATTCATGCCGGAAGGGCGCGCCCCCGGCCTCTAGCGCGCGTAACGTGAGTCTCCGTAGCGCGAATCGCCGTAATCGGAACGCCCGCCGCCGTGCGCGGAATCTCCGTAATTCGAGCGTCCGGGGCCGTAATTCGAGTCTCCGTAGTCCGAGCGTCCTCCGTGCGCGGAATCGCCGTAGTCGGAACGCCCGCCATGCGCCGAGTCGCCGTAATCCGAGCGCCCTCCGTGAGCGGAATCCCCATAGCCGGAACCGCCGCGGCCGTAGCCAGAAGCGCCGTAAGGGGCTGCGCCGGAACCCGCTGGCCATGCAGAAGCGCTCTCAAGCGCGGCGCACGATGCGACGCCCGCCGCAAGCAGAAGCGCGAGCAGCACTGTCAGGTTTTTCTTCTTCATAAGCGTAACTCCTTCCCCGACGCGCCGCCGCCCTGCGTGACACGGCGCGGAAATAGAATGTATAGACTGCCAATAATGAGATTATATCAGAAGCCGCGCGCCGCCGAAACGCAGCGCGCAAAAGTGTGGTGAAATTGTTGCAGCCCGTCCCTACCGCCGGTTCACGCGCCAAATTCCCGCCGTTATCATCGCCGCGCCGAGGACGAGCCAGATTGTGTAGCGCTCGCCGAGCAGCAGGTATGATATGACCATGCCCGCGACGGGCTGGAGGAACTGGAAGACGGTGAGCTTCGCGACGGGGATTGCGGCGAGGGCCTTGTACCAGAAAAGATAGGCGAGGCCGGAGGAGAGCGCGCCGAGGAAGATTATAGAAAGCCACGTGCCCGCGGTGAAGCCGGGAATGACGGAGTAGTCCGTGCCGAAGATGAGCGTCGCGAGGAACGCGAAGAACGCGGCGAAGACCAGCTCCCAGAATATCGAGAAGGCCGGCGTCATCGTGGATTTCAGTAGCTTGCGCGAAATTACGAGGAAGACGCCCCAGTTCAGGACGGAGGCGAGCATAAGGAAGTCGCCCCACGAGCCGAAGGAAACGCTCTCCGCGGTCTCCTTCACCGTCCCAGCGGCGAGGACGAGCGCGACGCCCGCAAGCTGGCCGAGGAGCGCGCGCTGCGCGAGCGCCTGGCCGAGCAGGAGAAGAAGGCCCACATGAGCCTCGACGACCTG
>UQVV01000225.1 GCA_900544635.1 uncultured Cloacibacillus sp.
CCGCTCGGCGGCTCTGCAAGAATAAGCGATTCGCGTCTGGCACATGTCGTCGCCGCGCTTCGCCTGTCCGGCGGTTCGCAGGTGCGCGACATATGCGTACACCCGGCGACCCCGGAGGCGCTTGAAAGCGGCGCGAACGTCATGGTCGTCGAATCAGGCGCTATACCCCGCGACTCGAACTTCTCCGAAAGCGAATGGGAGGGCGTCGGAATGGAACGCGCGCGTAAGATGCTTATGGAAGCCGGATACGCGATATCGCTGCCTCCGGCGCAATGAAACGGCGCTGGGAAAACGTCCGGAATATAGCGATACGAAAGTCTGTAAAATAATCTCGTGTCTGCGGCGAAAGCCGAAGCAACAAAAAATTCCGGCCGCGCCGATGCGCGCCGGAATTTTTTCGTTTTGTCGGCGATGCCGTTATCTTGCCTGCTTCGCCATAGCCTCTGCTATTCTGCCGTCTTCGAAGAGCACCGTGACTTTGTATGGACCGGTGTTCTTTCCCTGCTTCTCGTCGAAGGCTACTAGCAGATTACCGGCTTTGTTTGCCGGAATGGAAATTGAGCCGTCTGCGGCGCAGAGCTTTTTCGGGCTTTTTTCGTTCGTCAGCACGACGGCTGCCGGATTGCCGTTGCCTGGGACGGTGTCCCACGTCTTGCCGTTTTTATCGTTCGTGACGCTGATTCCCGTGACGGCCGCGCCGGAGCCGGTCACGCTGATTGCTATGAAGCTGTCCGGGTTCATGTTCGCGGCCGGCTTTTCGTTATTTCCAGCAAAGTCGAATTTTCCGCGTCCCATATACCTCGCGCTGACATCCGCGCCGCCCTCTTCGTCATCGGAGGAAGCCGCGGCCTCGGACGCCGCTTCGATGATTCTTCCGTTGGAGAGCGTAGCCGTGACGGTTATCTTCGTGCCTGCCTTGCCGAGGATGCCGTTTCCGCCGTCGACGAAGAGACGGTATTTATTGCCGCCGGATAGAGACAGGCTGCCATTCTGTTTGTTCTGTATGTTGTTGGAGTTGTCGGTCACTATTACCAGCGGAGCGCCGTTTCCGCGCGCAGTGTCCCATTCCGCGCTCCGTCCGCCGTTTTCGGCGCTCACCTTGACGCCTTCGACGGAGACGCCCTTCGGAAGCTTGAAGCGCGTGTCGATGCGGAAATCTTTCTTGCCGTTGGAAGCTGCGCGTTCCTTATCTCCGACGAAGTCCTGCTTCGACCGTCCCTTGAACTCGACCAGTGTGATTTCCGCGGCTCCGCCCGACGGCCTGCCGCCGCCCGGCCTTTTCGCGGGGCGCAAGGCGGGGACTTGCGCGGAGGCGCTGGCCGTCTCGCCGCCTATCATCGTTACGGTCGCGGTGAAGTCGGAATTTTTCGGAACGGCCGCCTCGGCGTCGTTGACGATCAAGGAGAGCCTGGCGACCAAAAGTATCGGAAGCGGAGTCATTCGTCCGCCGGCGTTCACGGTCTCGCCCTTGGAGTTCTTGAGCAGAAGGAGACGGCGTCCGTCCGAGGTGTTCCATTCCTCGCCCGTCGTTTCGTTGCGCAGCGTGATAGACTGTATCGCCTGCGCGCCGCTCACCGTGAGCGAAAACACTGCGTCCTTAGTGCCGTCGGAAGCGCCGCCGCGCCGTCCGACCAGATCTTCCGCGGCGCTTTCAAAGCGGAGCGACTCGACCTTGAGCGAGGGGCCTGCGCTCGCCGCCGCACACATGACGAAAGCAAGAAGCGCGGTTACTGTCAGCAGGATAAGCGATTTTTTCATACTCTTATTCTCTCCTTGTTTAGTAATTTGTTAAGCGCCCTGCGCCTGAATTCTACCATAAAATCCGAGAGTTGCCCTTGTGGAATTTAACAGTCGAAAACGCACGATAAGACTGCGCGGCGCATTTTGCGGCGCTTTGAGCTAAAATAAACAAAAGAAAGGCGGTGTTGCGATGGCGGAGGATGTGTCCGGCGGCCTCGTGAAGGGGCGCGCCGCCGAAATCAGCGCGAATATCGACGACATGACGGGAGAGGACCTTGGCGCGGTGATGGAACTTCTGCTCGCCGCCGGAGCGCTCGACGTGTGGTTCGAGCATATCCAGATGAAGAAGAACCGCCCTGCGGTCAAGTTTTGCGTACTCGTCAGGCCGGATGAGACGGAGCGGTTCGCGGAGCTTGTCCTGCGGCATACGACGACGCTCGGCGTGCGCGTGCGCGAAGTGGAGCGTTTCATGCTGGGGCGCGAGGTGAAGAGCGCGGCGACTCGCTTCGGAGAGGTGCGGATCAAGCTCGGGCTGCTCGGCGGCGAGGTCGTAAAGGCTATGCCGGAGTACGACGATATAAAAAAAATAGCGCTCGATACGGGGCTTCCTATGGACCGTGTGCGCGCGGCGGTGGCGAAAGATGCGGAAATTCAGACATTTTAAAGGCGGAGAGTACGAATTTATCGGCATAGCGCGCCACTCGGAGACGGAAGAGGAATACGTCGTATACCGTCCGCTGTATAACGACAGCGGCCTGTGGGTGCGGCCGAAAAAAATGTTTTTTGAAAATGTCGAGGTAAACGGCGAACTTGTACCGCGTTTTGCCGAAATAACGGAGACAAGAGAAAACGGGGGGACCGGCAATGAGTGAGGAAATGGCAAGAAAAGTCGCCGCGCTCGTGCGCGCTGGAGGAGTCGCTATATTCAGCGGAGCCGGGCTGAGTACGGAGTCCGGCCTTCAGGACTTCCGCTCGAAGGACGGAATATGGGCGCACGCAGACCCGACGCGGCTCGCGTCCGTCGGCGTACTCGAAAACAACTACGACGAGTTCCTTGAATTCTACAAGGCGCGCCTCTTCGTGCCCGACGAGGCGCAGCCGAACGTCGGCCACAAGCTTATAGCCGAATGGGAAAAGCGCGGCTATGTCGACGGCGTCATAACGCAGAACGTCGACCGCCTGCACCAAAAGGCAGGCTCGAAAAACGTCTGGGAGCTGCACGGAAGCCTCGAACCGGTCTACTGCCACAGCTGCGGTAGGCCCGGCGACAGGGACGACTTCCTTGCTGGACATCCGTGCCGGCACTGCGGAGGCCATCTGCGTCCGAGCGTCGTATTGTTCGGCGAGATGCTGCCGCAGAAGGCGCTTGAAGCGGCGGACGAAATCAGCGGGCGGTGCCGTACGTTCATCGTGCTCGGCTCGTCGCTCGTCGTCTCTCCTGCGAACTACTTCCCGCAGCAGGCGAAGATGAGCGGCGCGAATCTCGTGATAATCAACCGCGAACCGACACCGCTGGACAGGATGGCGGACGTGGTCGTCCATGAAGGCATCGGCGCGTTTTTGACGGAAGTGGAGAAGTACGTCGAGCTGCCGTAAAACCAAAGCGGCGGCGTGCAGCGTCGAAGCGCGGAATGGCGGCATTTGATTTTGTTTCTCTTTTGAAGTT
>UQVV01000226.1 GCA_900544635.1 uncultured Cloacibacillus sp.
GGCCGCCATCTGCACGATCATACGCGGGAATACGGGGCAGCCGCCGAGCGCGGCGCTGAGCCCCTTCCCCGCCGCCGCGCCGTCGCGCGCCGATTCGAAGGCGGCGCGTATTTTTTCGTTGCCTGCCGCGGAGGCGGCGAGGCGCAGCGAGGCGAGCACGGGCAGTCCGACGCGCAGCAGCGCCGCCATCGTGCCGAAGGAGCGCGAGAGCGAGGCTTTGAGCAGCATGTCGCCGAATACAGGAATTTTCAGCATGGCGCCGTCGATGTGCGGGCGCAGCCGCGCGCTGCGCAGCGCGAGCTTCACGGCGAGCGCGAGCGCAAAGATAAGGAAGAGAAGCGCAGGCCAGCGCGATTCCATCCACGCGCCGGCGCGGAATACGGCGCGCGTCAGCGGCGGCAGCTCGACGCCGAGGCCGCGGAACGCGCGCTCGAACTGCGGGATTACGACCGCGGTCATGACGCAGAGCGAGAAGATAGCGACGGAGGCAACGAGCGCGGGATAGGTCAGCGCGGAGATTATCTTCCTGCGCAGCTCTTCGCGAGCTTCGAGGAACGAGGCTATCTTCGCGAGGCTCGCGTCGAGCGTGCCGGATTCTTCACCGGCGCGGACGAGCGCGGCGACGACTGCGCCGAAGCATTCTGGGTGCTCAGCGAAGGCCGAGGCGAGCGGAGAGCCCGCGACTACGCGCACGTATATGTCAGATATGACGGTTTCGAAGCGGCGGCTTCTTTTCTGTTCAGATAGGATTTTCAGCGACGCGGCGGCGGGGACGCCCGCTTCGGTCATCGTCGCGAGCTCGCGGAAGAATAGCGCCTTTTCCGCAAGCTTCACGCGGCGCGCAAAGAGCGCGGAAAATGAAATTTTCGCCGCGCCGCGTTTTTCGCCAGCCGGAGTAATGTCGATGGGCGTCAGCCCCTTTTCGCGCAGCAGCGACGCGGCGGCGCGTTCGTCCGCGGCCTCTATTTCCCCGCGCGCGTTCTCGCCGCCGCGCGTCTTCGCCTCGTAGCGGAATTTCATCGCCCAGCCCCCTCTCCGCCATGAGGATGACGCGGAACGGCGAAAAAGTCAACGGCGCGCCGACACGAAAAAACGGCGCGGAAGCCGTTAAGCCTCCGCGCCGTTTTATTTTGGCGCTTGTTATAGATTCGCAGCCCGGACTTAGTAGTCCATGCCGCCCATTCCGCCCATGCCGCCGGCCATGTCGCCCATGGTCTCCTTCTTCTCGGGCTTGTCCGCGACCACCGCGTCGGTGGTGAGGATCATGGCCGCGATCGAGGAAGCGTTCTGGAGAGCGGAGCGCGTTACCTTGACAGGGTCGATGATTCCGGCTTCGATCATGTCGACGTACTCGCCGGTCGTCGCGTCGAGGCCCTGGCCTTCTTTGAGGGTCTTGACCTTCTCGATGATGACGTCGCCCTGCATGCCGCTGTTCTGAGCGATGAGGTAGAGCGGCTCGGTCATCGACTTGCGGATGATCTGAGCTCCGGTCTTCACGTCGCCTTCGAGTTTCGCTATCTCGGCGTCGAGGGCCTTCACGCAGCCGACGAGCGCTACGCCGCCGCCGGGGACGATGCCTTCTTCAACCGCCGCGCGGGTCGAGTTGAGGGCGTCTTCTATGCGGAGCTTGAGTTCCTTCTGCTCGGTCTCGGTGGCCGCGCCGACCTGGATGACCGCTACGCCGCCGACGAGCTTCGCAAGGCGCTCCTGGAGCTTCTCCTTGTCGTACTCGGAGGTGGAGTCGGCGTGCTCTTTCTTGATCTGAGCCGCGCGGTCCTTGATGGCCTGCGGGTCGCCGCCGCCTTCGACTATCGTCGTGGCTTCCTTGCTGACCTTGATCTTCTTCGCGTGGCCGAGGTCCGCTACGTCGGCGCTGTCGAGCTTGCGGCCGACTTCTTCGCTGATGACGGTCGCGCCGGTGACGATGGCTATATCCTGGAGCATAGCCTTTCTGCGGTCGCCGAAGCCAGGAGCCTTGACGGCTACGACCTGGAGTATGCCGCGGAGCTTGTTGACGACGAGCGTCGCGAGGGCTTCGCCTTCGACGTCTTCGGCGATGATGAGGAGCGGCTTCGCGAGCTGCACGCTCTTCTCGAGTATCGGGAGCATGTCCTTAACGTTGGAGATTTTGCCGTCTACGATAAGGATGTTCGCGTCGTCGAGCACCGCTTCCATGCGGTCGGGGTTGGTGATCATGTAGGGGCTGAGGTAGCCTTTGTCGAACTGGAGGCCTTCGACGGTCTCGAGCGTCGTGCCGAGGCTCTTGCTGTCCTCAACGGTGATGACGCCTTCCTCGCCGACCTTCTCCATAGCCTCGGCGAGGAGCTCGCCGACCTTCTTGTCGTTGGCGGAGATGGAAGCTACCTGGGCGATCTTCTTGTGCTCTTTGACGGGCACGGCCTGCTTCTTGAGTTCGTCGACTACGATTTCGGTCGCGAGCTCCATACCCTTGCGGAGCTGCATGCCGTTCGCGCCGGCGGCTACGTTCTTCGTTCCCTCGCGGATCATCGCGCGGGCGAGGACGGTAGCGGTCGTGGTTCCGTCTCCGGCGACGTCGTTGGTCTTGGAAGCGACTTCCTTGATGAGCTGCGCGCCCATGTTCTCGAACGGATCTTCGAGCTCGATTTCCTTCGCGATGGTCACGCCGTCGTTGGTGATGGTCGGCGAGCCGAATTTCTTCTCGAGTACGACGTTGCGGCCCTTCGGTCCGAGGGTGATGCCGACGGTATCCGCTACTTTATTGATTCCGCGCTCCATAGCGCGGCGAGCTTCTTCTTTGAAAAGCAGAACTTTAGCCATAATCTATTCCTCCAGTTTCCTTACTTCTCTATGATAGCAAGAACGTCTCTCTCGCCGATTACGAGGTAGGTCTCGTCGTCGACTTTGACTTCGGTTCCGGAATATTTGCTGTAGATGACCTTGTCGCCGACTTTGACTTCCATCGGCTGACGCGTGCCGTTGTCGAGCACCTTGCCCTGGCCTACGGCGACGACTTCGCCCTCTACGGGCTTCTCTTTCACGGTATCGGGAAGGACGAGTCCGCCCTTCGTCTTCTCCTCATTCGGAGCCGCCTTTACTACGAGTCTGTCTCCAAGCGGTTTAAGTTTCATAGGAAAATCCCCTCCTGCAAAATTTGCTTGATTTGTATTAGCACTCGCACTCATCGAGTGCTAATTTTCTTTACAGCTGAAATTGTAATGAGCGAGGCCGCTTTTCTCAAATCAGGTTATTTCCAAATATTTTCTATTTTATGGAGTTTTGCGATGTTTTCGCGCTTATCCGCGCTTTTACATAAACGGTTTGACTTTATTAAATCTTTCAGTCGTGAAGGGCGCTCACGCAGTTTGAAGGACGAAAGGCACAAAAAACGGCCGCGCCGTGAAATTTCCGGCGCGGCCGCAA
>UQVV01000227.1 GCA_900544635.1 uncultured Cloacibacillus sp.
GCCGAAGTGATATGGTCGTAAGCAGGCGCAATGTCGGTCGTAAGCGGGCCTAAGGACATACCTGCAACCCCTGCAAGCGCAAGCAGCAGACCAACCACCGCTCCGCGACTAAGGATATGATGACGGTGCTCGACGTTCCGCGCACGGTCACGGTGGACTCCGCGCTCGAATGGATAAGCGACGACGAGCTTGTCGAGGTGACGCCGCTCTCCGTCCGCATACGCAAGATGATTCTCGACGCCGACCAGCGCAAGAAGGCGCGCATCCAGGCCGGCATCCGCGACGACGACGAGGATTAGACGATGCTGTACGAGCTTGTGCCCTTCCGCAGCTTCGAGCAGGACGAGGTTTACAGCTGCTTTACGAGCATTCTTGAGAGCTTCGGAAGCTTCGACGACGCGGACCGCGCCGAAAGCGCCGAGTGGTTCAGCAACAGCGCGGCGCAGCTCGCCTGCTACGCGGAGCGCGCCGGAATCGGCGGAAACGTCTGGACGGCGTGGCTCGCGAAGCTCTTCGCCGAGGCGGAGAACCCCTTCTCGCTCGCGCACGAGCGCCGCGATGCCTCCGGCGGCACGATGGACGGCCTCGCGATGCAGGACATGGAGCAGCTTTACTTTTATTTGAAATACGACTACGCGAAGCTCGAAAAACGGATGAACGTCAACATGCTGCGGCGCTTCGGCAAAGATTTCAAGCCCTCAGCCTGCGGCGCGCCCTCGCTTGAGAGGACCGCGGGCGCGGTAATAGCGGAGCTCTCCGCGTCGATGGAGAAGGCCGCTTCGCCCGCGGAGCTTTACAAGGCCGTCACGGACTTCTACCACGCGCACGGCGCGGGCAGGTTCGCGCTCTACAACGGCTTCCGCTGGGACGACAAGGCGCGCGAGATAGTCCCCGCCGCGCCGCTCGAGGACATAACCTTCGACAAGCTCTTCGGCTACGAGGAGCAGAAGCGCGCGCTCATCGACAACACCGTCGCCTTCCTCGAAGGACGGCCCGCGAACAACGTCCTGCTCTACGGCGAGGGCGGCACGGGAAAATCCTCGTCGATAAAGGCGCTGCTCAACGAATACGCGTCGCGCGGCCTGCGCATGATCGAGCTCTACAAGCACCAGATGGCCGACTTCGAAGCGGTGCTCGACGCCGTCAAGTGGCGCAACTACAAGTTCGTGATATTCATGGACGACCTCTCGTTCGAGCAGTTCGAGGTCGAATACAAATTCCTCAAGGCCTTCATCGAAGGCGGCCTCGAGAAACGTCCCGACAACGTGCTCATCTACGCCACCTCGAACCGCCGCCACCTCATGAAGGAGACCTGGAGCGACCGCGACGACAAGTCCGACGACATGCACGAATCCGAGACGATGCAGGAAAAGATGTCGCTCGTCGACCGCTTCGGCCTCATGATACGCTACTTCTCGCCCGAGCAGGAGCAGTACCTCGACATCGCGCGCCGCCTCGCCGCCCAGTACGGCATAGACGCGCAGAGCGAGGAGTTCGAGAAGGGCGCGATACGCTGGGAACTGAAGCACGGCGGCTTCTCGGGCCGCAGCGCGCGGCAGTACGTAGAGCACCTCGCGGGGCTCGCGGGCAAGTAATACGAAAAAATCTGCGGACGCCTCCTCACGGGGGCGTTTTTTATTTATAATTGACAAGTTTGGGAAGCTTTGCAAGGTTTGGAGAGATTTGGATGAAATATGTCTTTGTGGTTGAGGCCATATCGTCGGGCCGTTACTACGTCCGCGAGGCGGCGGAGCGCGGCTGCACGCCCGTCGTGCTCTTTCCGCGCATGGCGGCAGAGGCGGCGCATTACGCGCCGTTCCGCGCCTCGGTAGAAAAATATCTGAGACAGTACACCGAGCACGTATATTATCTGGACGACGACGAAAGAGACGGGACGGCGCTGCTTGAGAAATTCCGTCCCGAAGCGATAGTCGCTGGCTCGGAGGTAGGCGTCGCGCTCTGCGACCTGCTCGCGCGCAAAGCCGGGCTGCCCGGCAACGACCCCGCGACGAGCGCCGTGCGCCGCGACAAATACGCGATGGCCGCGGCGGTCGAGCGCGCGGGTGTCCCGTCGCTCATTTCGCGCAGAGTAAAAAATCCGGACGAGGCGCTCGCCGCGGCGCGCGAGATAAATTCGTGGCCCGTCGTCATAAAGCCGCTCGAAGGCGCGGGCAGCCTCGGCGTCAGCATCTGCGGCTCGATGGACGAGCTGCGCGAACGCTGCGCGCGGCTGCTCCGCTCCGAGGACCTCTTCGGCCAGCCATGCCGCGAGGCGCTCGTGCAGGAATACGCCGCTGGCACGGAATACATCGTCAACACCGTCTCGTGCGGCGGGCGGCACTACCTCACGGACATGTGGCGCTACCGAAAGATAAAGATAGCCGACCGCGGCAACGCCTACGACCACGCGCTGCTCGTCTCCGAGCCGACGGCGGAGGAGCGCGAGCTCTTCGAATACGTGAAGTCATGCCTCGACGCGCTCGGCTTCGAGTACGGCCCGTCGCACACCGAGGCTATGATTACGCCGAAGGGGCCGCGCCTCATCGAGGCCGGCGCGCGCCCGATGGGCTCGATACTCGACATCGACGTGTTCCACGAGGCGACGGGCCACAGAATCGTGGACCTCGCGCTTGACTCCGCGCTCGAGCCCGATAAGCTGCGCGCGCGCATGGAAAAGCCCTACGGCACGCTCAAATCGCTGATGATTATGTGCCTGCGCAGCAAGGTAAGCATGGCGAACGTCGCGAGCGCGCCGCTGAAAAACATACTGAAATACGTCGGGACGGTGCGCGTAGCCGACCTCTCGCCCTTCGAGAGCAAACGCGAGCTGCGCGAGACGATAGACCTCGCCTCGCTCCCCGGCGAGCTTTACCTCTGCGGAGACGAAAAAAGCCTGCGCCGCGACTACGAGGCGCTGCTGAAGCTTGAAGAAGAGGGCTTCGAATATCTCTTCGGGCGCGAAGAGCTCATGCTCGACGAGCCGCGCGCGGCGCTTCGCCGCGGCTGCGAAGAAAGGCAAATCCTGCGCGGCGGCGGAAAAACGGCGTGGACCTCGATGATAGAGGCCCTCGGCGAAGCGTCGCGGGAAACCGGCGCGGACGGCGCGCTCCTCATAAACGGCGCGACGCCGGAGACGCGCCGCGCGCTCTCGATGCTGCTGCCAGCCTTCGGCATGACCGCCGCCGAAAGCTCCGTCGATACGGAAAAGTGGATGCGCGCGTAACAAGCGCCGAACCCGACAGACTCCCGCAAAATTGAAAACGCCGCCGCCTCACACGGAAAACCCCGCGAGGCGGCGGATTTTTTTATATTTTCGCGCGGCGGGCCGGGGCTTCGCGCCCCGGCCTGTTTCCGTCTCCTTAGGGCTTTTCGTCCTCGGGCAGCTCGCGCACGCTGCCGTC
>UQVV01000228.1 GCA_900544635.1 uncultured Cloacibacillus sp.
GGCGTGACGGCGGAGCTCGCACGGATATGCGAGGAGAAGCGCAAAAAAATAAAAGCGGTCGTCATGTTCGACATGGGAGACCTGCGCGAGGGATACTGGTTCGAGGATGCGGCGCAGGCCGCGCGCGAGCTTGCGCTGTGCGACGGCGAGTTCCTGAGCGTTGCTGGCGTCGGCGCGAATTTCTCGTGCGCGAGCGGCGTGCTGCCGTCGGAGAAGAATCTGACGGCGCTTGTGGACTGCGGGCGCGCCTTCGAAGCGGAGCTCGGACGCAGGCTCGAGATATATTCCGGCGGCGGCACCTGATCGTTCGTACAGATGCGCCGGGGCCATCTTCCTAAAGAGATAAATAATTTAAGATTGGGCGAATGTCTGCTGCTCGGGCGCGACATGGCCTTCGACGTGGACATCGAAGGGCTGTCGCAGGATACGATGCGGCTCGAAGCGGAGCTCGTCGAGATTCGCGCGAAGCGCACGCTGCCCGTCGGCGAGATAGGGCACGACGCCTTCGGCAACGTGCCGGTCTTCGTCGACCACGGCACGCGCAGGCAGGGCATCCTCGCCGTCGGCAAGCAGGACGTGAACGTCGCGGGGCTGACGCCGCTCGACGAGGGCGTGAAGATAAGGACGGCGTCGAGCGACCACCTTCTCGTAGACATCGAGGCGCGGCCCGACCTGAAGGTCGGCGACGTGCTGAGCTTCCGCCCCGACTACACGGCGATGCTCTCCGCCTCGACGTCGGAGTACGTGACGAAGGTTTTCGAAAACGGCGAATAGCGCAGGAGCGCGGAACGCTTTTACTGCGGAACGGTAAGATAAAGAGGAAGGGAAAATCTATTCCCCTTCCTCTTTTTTCTTGCTTTCTTCTTTTATGAGCTCGGTCAGCTTTTCTTCGGCGCGGAGGAACGGCGCGAATCTTGCGCGCACGCGGCGGACGAGCGGGAAGCTCTGCCATCTGCGGTCGAGCGCGGTCTCGGGCGGCGCGTTTTCCGGCTTTTCACCGGCCTGCGCCTCCGCCGGCGCTTCGCCGCCGCGCCGCAGGGATTTGAGCACGGCGCAGATGTCTTCTACCTCTTCGTCGGAGAGCGACTCGAAGCGGTCGAGCTGGCGCTGCACCGCCGCGACGTGCGGGTTCTGCTGCTTCTGCTCCCCGCTGCGCGCCATGATGCGCCCCGCTATGATGCTGGTGAAGGCCGTCGTGCATGCGACGCCGAGTATCATGAGGCAGACGCCCGTGATGCGCCCCATGTCAGTCTTTGGCACGATGTCGCCGTAGCCCGTGGTGCTCGCGGTGACGAAGGCCCACCATATCGCGTCCTCGTAGCTGCTCTTCTCCGAGTTGACGAAGAACATCGCCGCGGTGACGATGGCGATTATCGTGACGCCGCCCGCGTAGTGCAGCATGTTCGTTTTGAAGAAGCGGCTCTGCGTCGTGAAGGCGCGGCCGAGGTAGGCGATGAACTTGACGAAGAATACCGCCTGCACGTAGACGGAGGAGACCGTCTCCCAGCCGAGCCGCTCGAATACGTAGTTGAGCGCGATGAAGGGCACGACGGGGACGACAGCGACGAACTCTGGCAGGCGGCTCAGCACGAAGGCGCGCAGGCTCTTCGCGAAGCAGAGGCGCACGAGCAGGTCCGCGGTGAAGACGAGCCATATAGCGTGGTCGAGCAGATATATGAGCAGCGGCTGTCGCTCGGGGTGGAAGTACGACGAGCCGAGCGCGATGAGCGTGACGAGCGAAAAGAGCGCCATCAGCGGCAGCGACACCTCGTAGGCGAACATCAGGCGCTTCTTCATAAACGGCTTTATATCCATATATATCAGCCTGCCTTTCCCCGCTCGCGTGAAAATTTTGAAATCTCGTGGGCTTCGGTAATTATGTTCAGCGTCTCTATTATACATTAAACCGGCGGCGCGTACCTCGCGCGCAAAAAAGGCGAAACGGCGCGGAATTGAAATTTTCGTAAAAAACGGCGCGCTGTTCGGTCAAAACAACATGCAGCGGCGCGGCAAAGGTGTTATCATATCTTTGGATGAAAACTCTGAGTTCATTTCGGGAGGAAATATAAATGCACATCAAAATTCAGGACGAAAATTTCAACGCCGAATCGCTGGCCGTGATAGCCATACTCGCGGCGGAGGGCGAGCCGGAGACGGTCTCGCTCGACCCGCTGCGCGGCGAGATGCGCGACTTCTGCCGCCGCGTCGTCGTCAACGAAAATTTCCGCGGCGAGGCGGGCAAGCTGCTCGTCGTGCCGGTCGCGGACAAGACGGTGCGCTGGGCCGTCATAGCTGGGCTCGGCCCCGAGGACAAGCTTACTCCGGAGCGCGTGCGCGTCGCGGCCTTCTCGGCGGCCCGCGCCGCCGCCTTGCGCGGATGCGCGGAGCTTTCGCTGACGATGCCGAAGGCCGGCGACGCGGACCGTTCACGCGCCGCGGCTGAGGGCTGCGCGCTCGCCTCGTACCGTTTCGACAAGTATCTTGCACGCGACGATGCTGACAGGTTCGCCGCTATAGAAGAAGTGACGGTCTTCGACGGCTGCGAAAAGGCGCTCGAAGAGGGGCGCATCCTCGGCGAGTCGCAGTGCTGGACGCGCGACCTTGCGAACGAGCCGGGCTGCGTAATCAACCCCGAGGTGCTCGCGGCCAAGGCGCAGGAGCTCGCCGCAGAGCTCGGCCTCGCCTGCGAGATATGGGACGAAAAGCGCATCGCCGACGAAAATATGGGCGCTTACGCCGCCGTCGCCGCCGGCTCCGCGAACCCGCCGCGCTTCATACATCTGACCTACGAGCCGGAAAACGCGAAGGGACACATCGCGCTCGTCGGCAAGGGGCTGACCTTCGACAGCGGCGGCCTCGACATAAAGCCGTCGGAATTCATGCTCACGATGAAGGGCGACAAGAGCGGGGCTTGCGCGGTGCTCGGCGCGATACGCGCCGCGGCGCTGATGAAGCTGCCGTGGAAGGTGACGGCGATAGTCGCCGCCGCGGAGAACATGCCCGGCGGCTCGGCCTACAGGCCCGACGACATCCTGCGCGCACGCAACGGAAAGACGATCGAGGTCAACAATACCGACGCCGAGGGCCGTCTGACGCTCGCCGACGCGCTCTGCTACGCCTCGGAGCTCAAGCCCGACATGATAGTTGACATAGCGACGCTGACGGGGGCCTGCGCGGTCGCGCTCGGCTCTACGACGGCGGGGCTCTTTACGAACAACGACGAATTCGGCGACAAGGTGCTGATGGCCTCCGCCGCGAGCGGCGAGCGCCTCTGGAAGCTCCCGATGGACGACCCGAACCTGCGCGAGAAGATAAAGTCGCCCTTCGCCGACCTTGTGAACAGCGGCGGACGCTACGGCGGCGCTATAACCGCGGCGATGTTCCTCGAGGCTTTCGTG
>UQVV01000229.1 GCA_900544635.1 uncultured Cloacibacillus sp.
CCGCAAGCCGTTCGCCGCCGCCCGCCGAAAGGTTCATCAAAATCCGGATATAGTCCGCGCGCAGGCCGTCCGATATGCGGCTCTGCCGCTCTATCGCCTTCTGGCGGAAGAACTGCTCCGTGTAGGCCTGTAAAATATACGCGCTGTCGCGAACCTCCTCGGGATTGCCGTAAACCCCGACGACCGCCGTCAGGCGGTTGTCGCTGAGCACCGGGAGGTTGTAGCCCTCGCGCGCGCCGGGATAGCGCGGCACGTCGGACTTTTCTATCGCTACGGGGCGGCCCGTGCGGACGACCTCGCGCGCGCCCTCGTGCGTCGTGCCGATGCGCTCCGCGTCGGTCGAGGCGACGATTACGCCCGAGGTGTCCATTATGTTCACGATGCGCCCGCGCAGCAGCCTTGATGCGGTATGCACGAGGTCGCGCGCAATTTCGTCGAAACGCATGCGGCTCCTCAGCGCACCGCCACGAGGTCTCCCGTCGCCATGTGGCAGGCCTCGAGGCCGCCGCAGGCGCGCAGGTATTCCTCCGCGGCCCTGCCCGAGCAGTGGCTCAGCCCGAGCACGGAGAGGCCCATAGCGCGGAGCTCCTTCACCGTCTGCTCGATACGCGCGCCGTCGGCCTCGACGAGGTGCGTCCCGCCGAAGAGCGCGTATATCGGGCGGCCCAGAGCTTCGTGGACCTTCGCCGCCATGTTCAGTATGCCGGGGTGCGAGCAGCCGACGAGCACTACGAGGCCGCGCTCCGTGTCCATCGCGAGGCAGATTTCGTCGGAGAAGTCGTCCGGCTCGCAGTCGGGGGCTTCGCCCTTCACGAAGCGCTCCGGGATTTTTTCAAACTTATGGACGCGCGGGAAATCGCCGACGAGCCAGCAGCGCTCCGCGACCTCGAGCAGGCCGCCGCAGACGCAGTGGACGACGCGGCGCTCGGCGAGGAAATTCTCGTCGAAGCCCGCGGAGAGGTCCGTGTACTTCAGCCCGTCGCGCGCGTACTTGCGCTCCCAGAAGCCCGGCCCTGTGTAAAGCAGCTTGCCGCCGCAGCCGGCCTCCGCCATGTCGCGGAAGCCCGCCGCGTGGTCGTAATGGCTGTGCGAGCATATAGTGAAGTCCGCCGAGGCGAGGCCGACGCCGAGACGGCGCGCGTTCGCCATCGTCGCCGCGCCCTGCCCGCAGTCGAAAAGAAAGCGCCGTCCGCCAGCCTCGACCCAGTACGAAAGGCCGTGCTCCGCGCGCAGCGCGAGATTCTCCGACCCCGTGTCGTCCATGAGGGTAAGAACTTTAATCAATCGAAATGCGCCTCCGTGCAACCGTAAAATTATCTAAATTTCCATAAAAACTTCCTTACGCCTTCCATTCTAGCACTCGCGCAGGCCCAATTCATTGTCACCGGTACCAATAATCGCGGCCCGCGCCGCGCCGGTTTTTGTACTACAACGGGAAATTTCCGCGCGCGTCGGCGCGGCTCTTTCCAACGCGGCGCGGCGGTTGTATAGTACGGGTGGACCGAAATTTATCTTCGACACAGGCACTGGGGGAATCTTCATGATTTTATACTTCGGCAGAAGCCGCGCGATATTCTACACGGGCCTCGCCGCGACCGCGGCGCTCGCGCTCGCCGTCGCCTACCGGCGCGCCGACGGCCCGTTCTGGCTGCTCATCCTGACCGTATCGCTCGTCGCGATAATCGGCAGCGCCGTCACGACGCTCGTCGCGAACATCGCCGCCGCGTCATGCGAGAGCCGCGTGCTCGAAAAGCTGCACATCGCGCTCGAGCCGGAAGAGTTTATAAGCCTCTACGAAAAGGCGGCGCGCGGGCAAAAGCACGGCAGCGCGCAGAGCGTGGTCGGCCTCGCGAGCCTCGCCGACGGCTACTGCGCCGCGGGCGACTGGCGGCGCGCGCTGAAAACTCTCGAAGAGCCGGGCGAAGCCGTGCCGCAGGCCAAGCGCGCTGCGCTCACGGCGCTCGTCAAAAGAAACCGCTGCCGCTACACGCTCTGGGGCGGCAACCCGAAGGAGGCGCGCGCGGCGCTCGCTTCGTTCGAAAAGCAGCTCGACTCGCTGAAGGAGCAGAACCCGAAGCTCGTGGAAAACTTCGGCTCGGACGCGAAGCTCTACGCAACGTGGACGGCCCTGCTCGAAGGCGGCAAAGCCGACATGGCGGAGCTCGAAGAGACGATGCGCCGCACGCCGACGAAGCTTGCGAAATTCGACCTCTGCCAGATGCTCATAATAGCCGCGCGCCGCGCCCGCGACGCCGAAGCCGAGGAACGCTACTCGCGCATGTTCGCCGAAGAGGGCGGACACCTGGCGCGCGCGAAGGATTTGCGGAAGAAGTTCGCGTAAACGCACGGCTGCAAAACACGCGGCTGCGCGCAAACGAGCACGCCGCGCAGAATATCGGAAAGGCGCTGTTATATACGCGTCTTTGCGCGGTACGTCGCGTCATTTGCGGACGCGTGAGTTGAAACGGCGGCGAGCATTACGACGGACGCATGACGGACATTGCGTCTCCCGCGGGCGCGTGAGTTGAAACATGTGCTTGTTCACATCAACGCCGCCAAAGACATGTCGCGTCCATCGTGGATGCGTGAGTTGAAACACGAACGACGCATACCTCGCGAAAGACAATGGCGTCGCGTCCCTCGTTGACGCGTGAGTTGAAATGAAATCATCACACAGCCTATGGCACGGGCATACGTCGCGTCCCCCGCGGACGCGCACAGCTGGCCGCGTTCGTCACACAGCGCGGCCTCCTGCTTTCTTCCTAGCGCCGCCATCGTTCCGTTCATCTCTCCGCGCTTTCTTCTATATCAATGCGCGCGCTTGTCTCTCTTCTCCCTTCTGGCATTTTCCGCGATTATCGTCTATAATACGCGCGGCATATATTTTTGCAACCGATTGCAAAATTTTCTAGGGAGGAACTATCATGGCGAGAAAGCAACTTGTTTACGGTATCAACGATAAGCCGCCGCTGCCTATTCTGATTCTTGCGGGAGCGCAGCACGTGCTTACGCTCTTCGGCGCGACGACGCTCGTGCCGCTCGTGCTCGGGCCGGCTATGGGCATGACGACCGCGCAGATGGGCGCGTTCATCGGCTGCGTCTACTTCGGCATGGGCATCGCGACGCTCATTCAAACGCATCCGAAGCTCGGCTCGGGGCTTCCGATCGTTCAGGGCTCGAGCTTCAGCTTCATACCGCCGATTATGACCATCATCGGCGCGTACAAGAGCATGGGGCCCGACGTCGTCATGCAGTACGTCGGCGGTTCGCTCATCGTCGGCGGCGTCGCGCTCTCGGCGCTCGGCTACGGACGGCTTATCGGGCGCATACGCAAAATAATCACTCCGGTGGTCATCGGCCCGACCATCATGGCGATAGGCTTCTCGCTCGCGCCG
>UQVV01000230.1 GCA_900544635.1 uncultured Cloacibacillus sp.
AGCGTCCCGCGCATTGCGCCGCCGCGCTTTTTCTTTACAAAACTGTAACGTTGGATTTCGGCGAAAAGCGCCGCGCTTCCGCGTTTTCGCGGTAGTATGTAGCCGGGATATGATAACTTGGAAGAAACTGCCGACGGGGGACGACGAGATGATTATGAACAACAGAGAGCTGAGCTGGCTTGTTTTCAACGACCGGGTGCTTCAGGAGGCGCAGGACAGGAGCGTGCCGCTGATGCAGAGGCTGCGCTTCCTCGGTATTTTTTCGAACAATCAGGACGAGTTTATAAAGGTGCGCGTCGCGAAGCTGATACGGCTGAGCCAGCTCCGCGGGCTGAAGCCGTCGCAGCAGGCGAAGCGGCGCGAGGCGGTGGAGGTTCTGCCGCAGCTTTACGCGCGCATGGCGGAGTCGCAGGAGAAGTTCGACGCGGCCTACGACGCGATTCTCAAGGAAATGGCGGAAATCGGCATAAACGTCGTGAAGGAGACGCAGCTGACGGAGGAGCAGGCGAGGTTCTGCATCGACTATTACGCGTCGGTGGTCAGCGAGCGCATCGTTCCCTTCCTCGTGCGCAAGACGATGAAGATGCCCTTCCTCAGCGACGGCGCTATCTACCTCGGCGTGAAAATGACCGGCGAGTCGGCGCAGAGCACGCGCTACGCGATAGTGCAGATTCCCGTCAGCAGCGCCTGCCCGCGCTTCGTCGAGCTGCCGCCCTCCGCGCCGGGCCGCCGCGACATAATTTACCTCGACGACATAATACGCTTCTGCCTGCGCGAGATTTTCTTCATGTTCAAGTACGACGATATCAGCGCGCATACGCTGCGCGTGGTGCGCGACGCGCAGATAGACATGGACGACGACATCTCGAAGAGCCTGATGGAGAAGATGGAGGAGGGCATCGAGAACCGCAACTTCGGCGACCCCGTGCGCATAATCTACGACAAGGACATGCCCGCGGATCTGCTCCAGCTCATCGTCAGCAAGCTCACGGTGAAGAAGGGCCACGGCCCCTCGCTCGACCCGGGCCGCCGCTACCACCTGAAGCGCGACCTGATGAAGTTTCCGCGCGTCGCGCCGCAGCTCGAGGAGAAGCTGCCGGCGCAGCTGCGCCATCCGCTCATCAAGCCCTTCGCGAGCATCCTCGAGGTCGTAGCGAGGCGCGACATCATGCTGCATTTCCCGTACCACACCTTCAACCACGTGATAGACTTCCTGCGCGAGGCGGCGATAGACCCGAAGGTAGAGAGCATCTTCATCACGCTCTACCGCACGGCGGAGCACTCGAAGGTCATCAACGCGCTCATCGGCGCGGCGAAGAACGGCAAGAACGTCACCGTCGTCATGGAGCTGCTGGCGCGCTTCGACGAGGGGCAGAACATAGAATACGCGGACATACTCCAGCGCGCGGGCGTGCGCGTCATCGACGGCGTCGCGGGGCTCAAGATCCACTGCAAGCTGATACTCGTCGAGCGGCGCGAGCGCGGCGGCACGCGCGGCTACGCCTATGTCGGCACGGGCAACTTCAACGAATCGACGGCGAAGATATACTCCGACTTCGGCCTGCTCACCTGCCGCCGCGAGATAGTCGCCGACACGCGCGGCGTCTTCGACTTCATAGCGGCGCACAGGCCGCTCGAATGCCGCGAGCTGCTCGTCGCGCCCTACAACATGAGGCACACCTTCGAGAAGCTCGTCGAAGACGAGATAAAGAACGCAAAGAAAGGCAAAGAGGCCTACATCAAGGCGAAATTCAACAGCCTCACCGACGAGGATATGATAAACTTGCTCTACAAGGCGAGCCGCGCCGGCGTGAAGATAAGCCTCATCGTGCGCGGGGCCTGCTGCCTCCAGCCCGGAGTGCCGGGGCAGAGCGAGAACATCCGCGTGATAAGCATCATCGACATCTACCTCGAGCACGCGCGCATGGCGATATTCTGCAACGGAGGCCGCGAGAAAATATTCATAATGAGCGCGGACTGGATGACGAGAAACCTCAGCCGCCGCATAGAGGTAGGCACGCCCGTCTACGACGAGGCGATACGCGAGCAGCTCCGCAGAGTCTTCGAGCTCCAGTGGAACGACAACGTCAAGGCGCGCGACATGGCCGTCTTCGGCGAGAACCGGTATTCCGCGGGGAACGGCGGAAGCGAAAAATGCCGCTCGCAGCTCGCGCTCCACGAATTCTACAAAAAAGCGGCGGAGGAAGAGAGCGAACAATAATGAAGAACATGAACACCATCGCGGCGATAGACATAGGAAGCAACGCCGTGAGGTTCCTGATAAGCAACATCGAAGAGGATTCGGACAAAAAGTGCCGCAAGGTCGCCTTCCTGCGCGTGCCAGTGCGCCTCGGAGAGGACGCCTTCACGAGCGGCACGATAAGCCCGGAGCGCCGCGCGCGGCTCTGCGAGGCGATGCAGTCCTTCGACCACCTGATGAAGGCCTTCGGCGTACACGCCTACCGCGCCTGTGCGACCAGCGCGATGCGCGACGCGAAAAACGGCCCCGAGGTGCTCGCCGAGATAAAAGAAAAAAGCGGCATCGACGTCGAGATAATCACCGGCGAAACCGAGGCCGAGATAATCTACGCCGCGGCGCAGCCCTTCATAGCCTCGGCCGGCTGCGGCGGCGGGAAGAACTCGCTGCACGTCGACGTCGGCGGCGGCAGCACCGAGGTCGTAGTCTACGCCGAGGGGCGCGTCGCGGAGTCCTACTCCTTCCCGCTCGGCACAGTCCGCCTGCTCAACAAGGCCGTCTCGAGCGAGGAAAAAGACGACTTCAAAGCCGCGTTGCGCGAAATCGGCGGCAAATACTCGATACAGCGCATAATAGCCTCCGGCGGCAACATCAACAAAGCGCAGAAGCTCCTCAACAAACGCGAGGGCGAGCCCGTCAGCTACATCGAGCTCAAAATGCTCTACGACATGCTCAAAAAAATGACCTTCGAGGAGCGCATCAAGAACTTCAAGCTCAACCCCTACCGCGCCGACGTAATCATCCCCGCGCTGAAAATCTTCCTCACCATCAGCAAGCTCTGCGGCGCGCCGAACCTCATAGTCCCGCAGGTCGGCTTGGTCGACGGCATCATAGCGAAGCTCTTCGCGGAAAGACGCTGCGGGTAGGCAGAACAATACGACGCAGCCATAAAGCATACGCCGCGCCGCGCAATTTGCGCCGGCGCGGCGTTTTGTGTCTATCGCGTCTGACGACGTTACGCCGCGTCGCTGTATGCTGTATAATCTAAATCTAAGCAGCTGGTATTTTCGATACACAAGGAGGCATAATCAACAATGTTGGACTGTGCGCTGGAATACATGGACAAGATATTGTTCAATGAGAAAATTTATAAAATCTGGGA
>UQVV01000231.1 GCA_900544635.1 uncultured Cloacibacillus sp.
GACCTTTGCCCAGGCTTTGGGCAGGGATATCAAGGATTTTGCCCAGCTGGGGCTTTTTGCCAAGCGCCCGGTGGATCTGGGCAGCCGCTGCACCGTCTTCATGAACTCCCGCGTCAAGCAGGCGCAGAAGGAGGGCGCGGCCATCGAGGACATCTCCGCGGGCCTCGTCTACTCCGTAGTCCGCAACGCGCTCTACAAAGTTTTGAAGATAAAAGATCCGTCCGAGCTAGGCGAGAAAATCGTCGTTCAGGGCGGAACGTTCAAGAACAACGCGCTGCTGCGCGCCTTCGAGCTCGTCACGAAGCGCGACGTCGTGCGCCCCGACATATCCGAGCTTATGGGAGCCTTCGGCGCGGCGCTCATCTCGCGCGACAACGCGCCGGAGAAGAGCGCGCTGCTCGGACGCGAGGAAATAGCGGACTTCAAGGCCGAAAGCACGACGCGCCACTGCGCCGGCTGCGGCAACAAATGCCTGCTGACCCTGACGAAATTCGGCGACGGCAAGACCTACATATCGGGCAACCGCTGCGAACGCGGCGCATCCGTATCGGAGAAGGGAGCCCTGCCGTCGAACATATTCGCCAAGAAATACCGCCGCCTCTTCGACCACTACACGCCGCTCGCGGAAGCGGAGGCGCCGCGCGGCGTGATGGGCGTGCCGCGCGTGCTCAACATGTACGAGGACTACCCGTTCTGGTTCACAGTGCTGACGAAGCTCGGATTCAGCGTGCGGCTGTCGTCCAAAGCTCCGGACGAAAACCTCGGCATCGACACGATACCGTCGCAGACCGTCTGCTACCCCGCGAAACTCGTCCACAGGCACGTCACGGAGCTGCTCGACGCTGGCGTTAAAAACATCTTCTACCCCGTCATGCTGCGCGAGACGAAAGAATTCGCGGGAGCGCAGAAAAACTACAACTGCCCCGTCGTCACCGGCTACCCCGACGTCGCGCGCCTCAACATAGACAGGATACGCGAGGAGGGCGTCAACTACATCAAGCCGGAGCTCTTCATCGAGTCCGACAGAAGCGTCGCGATAGCGCTCAAATCCTCGCTCGCGCAGTTCGGCGTCACCGACGGCGAGATAAAGTCCGCGATAGCCGCGGCGCGCGAAGAGATGGCGCGCTACAAGCGCGACATAGAGCAGTTCGGCCTGGACGCGCTGCACGAGCTCAAGCAGCGCGGCGGCATCGGCATAGTCCTTGCGGGACACCCCTACCACTTGAGCCCCGAGGTCAACCACGGAATCCCCGAGCTCATCAACAGCTACGGCGTGACGCTCTTCACCGAGGACTCCGTCTGCTGGATGGCGAAGGATATAGAAAAGCCCGGCGACGTCGGCGCGGTCGACCAGTGGGTCTACCATTCGCGCCTCTACCGCGCCGCCATGGCCGTCGCGTCGCACCCCGACTTCCAGGACGTCGAGCTCGTGCAGTTCAACTCCTTCGGCTGCGGCCTCGACGCGATAAGCACGGAGCAGACGGCCGACATCCTGACGCGCGCCGGAAAGCTCTACACACTGATAAAAATCGACGAAGGCAAAAACAACGGCGCGGTCAAGATACGCATCCGCTCGCTGCTCGCCGCGATAAAGATGCGCAAAAACAACCCCGAGGCCGTCAGCGACGCGCCGCATACGGAAATCGCCCGCCCGAACGTCACCGAGACGAAGGGTCGCGTGCTCCTCTGCCCGCCGCTCTCTAACTACCACTTCCAGTTCCTCGGCGCGGCCTTCGAAAGCGCCGGCATCCGCCTCGACGTACTGCCCGAAGGCACGCGCGAGACGGTCGAGCTCGGCCTGCGCTACGTCAACAACGACGTCTGCTACCCCGCGATGATGGTCGTCGGCCAGTTCATACAGGCGCTCAAGAGCGGACAGTACGACCCCGACAAAACCGACTGCCTCTACGCGCAGACCGGCGGAGCCTGCCGCGCCAGCAACTACGTCCACCTGCTGCGCCGCGCGCTCGACGCCGCTGGCTTCCCGCAGGTGCGCGTCCTCGCCGCAAACCAGCAGAAGGGCGGCGACGCGGAAAAGCTCGAAGTGCCGCTCGGCACCTACTGGCGCGCGCTCATGGCGATAAACTACGGCGACGTCCTCATGCGCCTGCTGCTCCGCACGCGCCCCTACGAAAAGGAAAAAGGCGCGGCCGACGCGCTCTACGAAAAATGGAGCGAAGCCGCGCGCGAAAACGTCCGCGACGGAAGCTGGAGCGCATACAAGCGCAACGTCCGCGAAATGGTGCGCGAGTTCGCCGCCGTCCCCGTCGACGGCGTCAAACGCCCGCGCGTCGGCATAGTCGGCGAAATCCTCGTCAAATACCACGCGAACGCCAACGAGCACCTCGTCGACCTGATAGAAAGCGAGGGCGGCGAGGCCGTAGTGCCGGACATGGCGAACTTCCTTTCCTACTGCATGTTCGACACCATCTATTCGCACCAGAAGCTCGGCGGACGCCTCCTGCCGCGCCTCGGCGGCGAGACCGCCGTCTGGCTGCTCGAACGCGCGAAAGCCCCGATAGCCGAGGCGATACGCGGCACGCGCTTCGGCGAGGCCCACGGCATAAAAGAGCTCGCGAAGCTCGGCTCGTCGATAGTCTCGCAGTCCAACCAGGGCGGTGAAGGATGGCTGCTCTCCGCCGAAATGATATCCCTCATCGAAAGCGGCGTGAAAAACGTTCTCTGCGTCCAGCCCTTCGCCTGCCTGCCGAACCACATCACCGGCAAAGGCGTAGTCAAAGAGCTCAAACGCCGCTACGAAGGCGCGAACATCCTCCCGCTCGACTACGACGCAAGCGTCAGCACCACGAACCAGCTCAACAGAATAAAACTCCTCATGGCCACCGCGAAAGCATAAAACAGGCGTCTCACGCAGGCGGCGCGCTTTCCTCCCCAGGGAAGCCGCCGCCTTTTTCATCTGCGGCCGCCAGCCATATTTCACCGGAGGCCGTACGACCTCGTATCATTTCAACTTTTTATAGGAAACCATGTCGTTATGCAGAATCTAGTGTTATCGCTAAATCGACGAGAGACGCTATACCCGTCGGCAAAAACACCACAGATATGGCACACAGCTATCGACGGACTATAGAATTTATAAGTATCCGCTTCGCTGGCGTTGCCGTCGTGTTAAGAGCGGAGCGGCAAAACATGCTTCAATTCCGCTTAAATATAATCGTGCGTATGCGCCGGATCTTGGACTCCGTTCGCTTCGAACGCCATACGGCGGTCGATACAGGTCCGCAGATGCCGCACGGCCTTTCCCCGCCTTGATAGCAGCTCCATGTCAATTCGTACGGCACGTCGAGTTTCAGCCCTTCGGCCACCACCTGCGCTTTGTTCTTATCGATGAACGG
>UQVV01000232.1 GCA_900544635.1 uncultured Cloacibacillus sp.
GCTGTTCCTAGTATCGGCGGCGTTTTGCCGATGGACGCGGAATCCAGCGGCGTCAAATACCGAAACATATAGAAATTAAAGCCGTAGCCTTCGCGACGGCCGCGAAACGCGCTCGGCAGAATTCGCCCCGCATCATCCGCTGACGGTGTGCTGAGAAACTTTATTGTGTCCGCAGAGTAGACGGCACGCCGCGTCGTAGCGCTGGATGATGAAGTACGCCGTCTCTCTGCAAACGCAAAGCTATAAACGACAGCAAGGACTCCGCCTGCGTCCTATCGGTAACGCGCTCCGCCGCAATCCGCTATAATACGAGACAACGCTGAAAATCGGGAGCCGCATCAAATGTTCGCACTCTACAAAATCGCAGGCGCCTTCGCCGCGCCGCCGGGACTTTTCGTAATCATATTGCTCGTCATAGCGGCCGCGCTTTTTCTCAAATCGCGCCGCGCGAGCCGCGTGTTTGGAACGGCGGCATCGCTTGCGCTCTTCGTCTTCGCGGCGGCGCTCTGCGCCATGAGCATGCCCGCCGGCGCGCGCTTCATCACCGGCCCGCTCGAAGCAAAATACGCCGCGCAGCTTCCGCAGGACGGCGAAACGGCGGTCCTCCTCGTGCTCGCGGGCGGCTCGTCATACGACGCGGAAGGTTCGTCGGTCCAGCCCTCCCCGCTCGCGCTCGAGCGCGTCTACACCGCAGTAACGCTCGCCTCCGGGCGCGCAGGTAAGTCCGTGCTAGTCATGTCGGGCGGCAACGTCTTCGGCGACAAAGACCGCTCCGAAGCCTCCGCCATGCGCGACGCCGCGCGCGCAATGGGCTGGCGCGGCGAGATAATTTTAGAAGAACGGTCGCGCACCACCGCCGAAAACATGAAACACAGCGCCGCCCTGCTCCGCGCCCGCTGCCTGCAAACCGTCGCCGTCGTCACAAACGCCTTCCACCTTCCGCGCGCCATGCGCCTCGCCCGGCAATCCATGCCGGAGGCAAAACTCTACCCCGTCGCCCCGCCGCGCCAGACGGACCCGATAATCCGCGGCCTTCCGTCCTTCCTGCCAGACGCGGCAAGCCTGCACCTCTCGTGCATCGGCGTGAGAGAGCGCATAGGCACAGCGGTGGCGGCTATTTTTAATCAATAGCCGCTTGAATTAAAGCTTTTTCTTATAGTGCAGTTCGTTATTGGTTGACTTCGACGCCGAGGCCGAGTATCGTCTCGCGCAGCGCGACGCCGGACAGTTCGCCGGCTTCGGCTTCGCGCAGGATTTCTTGAACCTGCGGAAGGATGCAGACTGCCTCGGGCGTCAGCTTGGTTTTGAAGATTTTCGCGTGCGCCGTCGTGTCTACGTGGCTCGGGTCGTAGAAGAGCTCTTCGTAAAGTTTTTCGCCGGGGCGTATGCCGGTGTACTGTATGTCGATGTCTTTGTACGGCTCGTAGCCGTGGAGGCGGATGAGCGTTTCGGCCATTTCGGATATTTTGACCGGCGCGCCCATGTCGAGAACGAACAGCTCGCCGCCCGCGCCCATCGTCCCGGCCTGGAGGACGAGGCTGACCGCTTCGGGAATGAGCATGAAGTAGCGCTTCATGTCCGGGTGAGTAACGGTGACGGGGCCGCCCGCCGCTATCTGGCGTTCGAACTTCGGCACGACGCTGCCGCGGCTTCCGAGAACGTTGCCGAAGCGCACGGCCATGTACTTCGTCTCAGGGAATTCTTTCTGGACGGAAAGCAGCAGACGCTCGGCCGCGCGTTTGGTCGCGCCCATGACGCTGGTCGGATGTACGGCCTTGTCTGTCGATATCATAACGAAGCGCTCGACTCCGTATTTTCCGGCGAGCGTCGCGATGTTCCACGTTCCGAAGGCGTTGACGCGCAGCGCCTCGCGCGGGTTGTCCTCCATAAGCGGCACGTGCTTGTGCGCGCCGGCGTGGAAGATGACCTGCGGGCGGTGTTTTTCAAAAATCATAGCCATCGTCTTCTCGTCTGCAACGTCGGCTATGACTGGGACCACCGGTATCGTGTTGCCCGCATCGTTCAGCGATTCGAGCAGCAGGTATATCGACTGCTCCCCGTGGCCGAGCGCTATCAGCTCCTTCGGCTCGCGCGAGAGCACCTGACGGCATATCTCTGAGCCTATCGAGCCGCCGGCTCCCGTAACCATGACAGTCTTGCCCTTTATGACGGCGGAGATGTTTTCATTGTCGAGCTTTATCGGGTCGCGGCGCAGCAGGTCTTCGAGGTTGACCGAGCGCAGGCGGCTGACGCTTACATGACCATCCGCGAGAGCGAGGAAGCTCGGCAGCACGCGGACCGTGACTCTTTCTTTATTGAGTATGTCGACGTACTCGCGTATCTGAGCGCCCGTCGCAGAGGGTATCGCGAGCAGGACCGTGTCGACGGCGTAGCGTTTTATGACTGCGGAGATGTCGTTCTTCGTGCCGAGGACTTTGAGCGACGCGACGGTCATGCTGCGCAGGTTCGGGTCGTCGTCGATGAAGCCGACCGCTTCGAGCGCGGACTGGTTGCGCAGCAGGTCGCGCGCGATGAGCGTCCCCGCCTCCCCCGCGCCGACTATGAGCGCGCGCTGGCTGACGGCGCCGTGCTTGTGCCGGCTGACGGCGGCGAGACGCCACGCTGCGCGCATTCCGGTCATGAACATAAGCGCAAGGAGTATGGATATAAGGAACGACGAGCGCGGCACGTTGACGATGCGCACGAAGTAGTTGAAGAGGACGAATATCGCGACGCCTATGCAGTACCACTGCGCGAAGCGCGTGTATTCTTCAATGCTCGCGCGCGTCCATACGACGGTGTAGGTTTTGCCAATGAAGAGCGCCGCGAGCACGGCGATGGAAAAAGCCGCCAGCGTCCACGTGAAGTCTTCGCCGTCGTTGAGGCTCAGGAAGAAGTACGAGAAGCGCATCGAATAGCCGATGAAGACCGCCATAGCGATGCAGCAAAAGTCCACCGCCATCACGCGGCGGTTGCGCATGCCGAGCCATATCAGCATTTGCAGCATTTTACGGTACATTGTCGCGCCTCTCTTTACGTTGTCTTTCCGTTAAGCTTTGGTCTTGAGGCCGAGAAGCTTTCTGAGGTAGTTTTTCTTTTCCGCAGTTTCGGGGTCGCCGGGGGCGGTCCAGAAGTGGCGCAGGAAGGCTGCGGTTACGGCGCAGAAGAAGCCGAGCAGCGTCGCCAGGACGACTATCTTGCCGCGGCCCTGCGGCTCTTTTTCGTCGGGCGTCGAGGCCGGGGAGACGAGTTGGAGCACCATCGGGCTCTTGTCCTTTATGCGCTGGTTTTCGTTATACTGGGAAAGCACGGTGTAGAGTTCTAGTATCGAGGATATCTTCGAGTTGGGATC
>UQVV01000233.1 GCA_900544635.1 uncultured Cloacibacillus sp.
TCGCGAGCGTGCGCGCGCGGCGCAGCGCGATATGGCCGCCGCCCGCTATGACGGCCTTTCTTTTTTCAATGTCCGTGAGCATCGGGAAGAGCGGCGGACGCGCCGCGCCGAGCCTGCGCCGCAGCGCGAGCAGCGCCTCGCGCGCCGTCAGCCCCTCTTCCTCCGCGCGCCCGACGACGATGAGCCGCGCGCCCGTTTCGCGCGCCGCCTCGATTTTTTCCGGCATTCCGCCCGTCGCGCCGCCGTCCTTCGTGACGAGCACCGTCGCACCCGTCATGCGCAGCAGCTCGACGTTCATCGCCGCCGAGAACGGCCCGCGCATCGCGATTATCTGTCCAGGGCCGAAGCCGAGCGCCGCGCAGCGCTCTATCACGTCTTTCGACGGAAGCACGCGCGGGAATATGCGCTCGCGGTAATCGTGTACTTTTGTGAAAACGTCGAGCTCCTTGCTCCCCGTCGCGACGAGCGCGCGCTCTTCGCACTCGTCGAGCAGCCGCGCGGCTTCGGCGCAGCTTTCGACGACGGCGGCGTTATCGGGCAGCGGCGTGCGCGCGCGGACGATTCTCATGTAGTCCGCGCCCGTTTCGGCGCAGGCCTTTTTTATCTCCGCGGTCACGGCGCGCGCATAAGGGTGCGTAGCGTCCGCGACGACGGTGATTTTTTCTTCGCGCATCAGCGCAGCCATCCCCGCCGCGTCGAGCCGCCCCGTCCTCACGTCGAGACCCGGCGCTTCGGGCAGCACCTCCGCGCCGTACTCTGTCGCGACGCAGCAGACCATGGGCAGGCCGCTCTCGGCTATCTCGCGCGCCTCAGTCGTTCCTCCGAAGAGCAGGAGCTTTTCTTTCATCTCAATCCTTGTAGCCGCGCGGCGTGACGAGTCGTCCGCCGAGTTCGCGCGTCGCGCTGTTGCCGACTATGACGGTGCAGAACATATCTATCGGCGCTTTAGGCAGCTCGCCGAGCGTCGTGACGCCGAAGGTCTCGCCGTCGCGTCCCGCGTTGCGCACCCAGCCCGCGGGCGTAGCGGCGGGCTTTTCCTCCATGAGTATCGCGCAGGCGCGCGCGAGGTGCTCCGGGCGTCCGCGGCTCGCGGGGTTGTACAGGCATATCACGAAGTCCGCCGCCGCGGCCGCGCGCAGGCGTTTTTCGATAAGCTCCCACGGCGTGAGCAGGTCGCTGAGGCTTATCACCGCGAAGTCGTGCATCAGCGGCGCGCCGAGCACCGCGGCTGCCGTAGAAGCCGCCGTCATGCCAGGGACTATTTCGACGTCGGCCTTGCCGTCCGCTATCTCGAGCATGATTCCCGCCATGCCGTATACGCCGGGGTCCCCGCTTGAAATCAACGCGACGGTGTGCCCGGCCTTCGAAAGTTCGAGCACTTTGCGGCAGCGCTCCGTCTCGCCTTTCATCGGCGAGGCGACGAGCTCCTTGCGCCCCTCGAACAGATGGCGCACCAGCTCTATGTAAGCCTTGTATCCGATTATAATGTCGCACTTCTCGAGCGCCGCGAGCGCGCGCGGCGTCATCTGGTCCTCGTTGCCCGGACCGAGGCCGACGACGTAAATCATCCCTTCGCCGCCTTCGCGAGCGCGCTGTAGCAGTTTTTAGCCATGTCCATATCCACCTTTTCTTTGAGTGAAAAAAGAAGTTTGTTTATCATGTTGCGCGACGCTTCGCGTACCGCGTCGCTGTCGTACGACGAGCCGGAAAGTTCCGCCGCCATCTCGCGCTCGGCGAACGAACGTATCTCCTCTATCATCGGCATGCATTCGTGTATGTGGTGCCACTCGTAGAAGCGCGATATATGTTCGTCCATTATGCGCTCTATCGCCGCGCGCAGGTCCGCGGGCAGAGCGTCGCAGCCGAGCGAGTCCATGTCGTAGAGCGTGACGTTCGGGAAGTTCCCTATCGCGGGCTCTATGTCGCGCGGCACCGCGAGGTCGGCTATGACCGCGCCGCCCGCGGGCGCTTCGTAGTCCTTCGCAAGGAGCACGTAGTGCGGGCTCGCCGTCGCGCCGATTATAACGTCGCTGCTCTTCGCCGCCTCGTAGCGGTCGTCGTAGGAGATGAGCCGCACGCCCTTCGGCGGCTTCATGCCGTCCTTGCGGCGGCGGTGCAGCGTCATCGTCACGGATGCGCCCTCGGCCGCGAGCATCGAAGCGCAGAGCATACCTATCTCCCCGCTGCCGACGACGAGCGCGTCGGCCCCCTCGAGGCCGCCGAGCGCCTCGCTCACCTTGCGCACCGCGCGCTGCGCGACGGAGGTCTCGTGCGGGCGCTTCTTGAACTCCGTGCGGATGTCCTTGCCCGCTGATATCGCGCCCTGGAAGAGGCGGCTCAGCGTAGAGCCGCAGCTTCCGACGGAGCGCGCCGCCGCGAGCGCGTTCTTCATCTGCCCGAGTATCTGATCCTCAACGGGTATCTGCGAGCGCAGCCCCGCCGCAACCTCGAAGACGTGGCGCACCGCGCCCGCGCCCTCGAAGAAAAAGAAATCCGCCTCTCCGCGCGCCTCGCGCAGTATGTCGCGCGGGTCCTCGTCCGCGAAGACGAAGAGCTCCGTTCTGTTGCAGGTCGAAAGCAGCACGGATTCCACGCCGCGCCCCTTCATCTCGCGCATGAAATCCTCGGCCGCCGACGCCGTGAAGGCGAAGCGCTCGCGCGTTTCGAGCGCCGATTCGCGCTGGTCGAGCCCAGCCGCCATAAGTCTCATTGAACCTTCCTCCTGTGCTTCGCAAGGGCGAGAGTCACGCCCGGATAAATCGTCTTGCCCCTCATGAGGACGCCGCCTTCCGCGGCGAGCACGGCGGCACGCTCGCAGACGCAGCCGACGCCCGTCTCCCTCTCCACTCTCTCCGAATATGAAAAACGCCCGCGCGCGCCGTTCAGCGCCTCAGCGCCGTAGGTGACGAACGGGACTTTATATTTCTCCGCGAGCTTTATAATCGCGGCCTCGTCCTTCTTGATGTCTATCGAAGCGACCGCCGCGAGCGAAAGCGGCGAGACGCCCGATTCCTCGAGGAATTCTTCCGCGGCCTCGGCGAGCGCCGCAAACTCCACGCCGCGTTTGCAGCCGACGCCGAGCGTCAGCACGCGCGGACGCAGCCACAGCGTCACTGGCCACGGCGCGGGCGTAAGCTCCTCCGTCACCGCGACGCCGATTTCGCGCCCAGCGAGCGCGGCCGACGAAATTTCCTTCACCGCGTGAACGTTCTCGACGGCGCAGTCGTGGGCGACGGCCCAAGAATCGACCGCCGTCACGCCGCGCATGGAATTCTTCTGATTTTTCTACAATGTCCGTCACGTTCTCATAAATGTTTTCTCCGATCTCATCAGACAGTTTATGT
>UQVV01000234.1 GCA_900544635.1 uncultured Cloacibacillus sp.
TCCGCGCCGCCGCGCGCGCCTGAAGCGCGCAAAACCCGCTCTGCGCCTGGCTTTTATCGCCGTTACATTACCGTTACATTTCATACACACATCGTTAACCGCGCCGGATTATACTTTCAATCACAAAATTTTAGGAGGAGTAGCAATGAAGAAAGTATTAACGGCAATGGTAGCGACACTGGTTCTCGCCGCGGCTTCGGCTGCGATGGCGGCGCCTATCGTCATGGACGGTTCGACGACGGTTCTCCCGTTCGGTCAGGCGGCGGTCGAGCAGTATATGAAGGAGCATCAGGGAGTTCAGTTCTCGGTCTCCGGCACCGGCACGGGCAACGGCTTTAAGTCCCTCGCCGACGGCGCTGCCCAGATAGCGAACGCCTCGCGCTTCATCAAGGATTCCGAAATTCAGAACTGCATAAGCAAGAAGGTCTACCCGGTTCCCTTCGCGGTGGCGCTCGACTGCATCGTTCCCATCGTCCACAAGGACAACAAAGTAGCCGACCTCACGAAGGCCCAGCTTAAGGACATCTTCGCCGGCAAAATCACCAACTGGAAGGAAGTCGGCGGCGCGGACGCCCCGATAGTCGTGGTAGGACGCGACACCAGCTCCGGCACCTACGGCACCTGGCAGGAAATGATTATGGACTCGGGCGAAAAGACCCGCGTAACGGCTAAGGCGCAGGTGACGGCCTCCAGCGGCGCTATGCTCGCGACGGTCAGCAAGAACCCCAACGCGATAGGCTACGAAGGCATGGGCTACGTCAACGACACCGTCAAGGGCCTCAAGGTCGAAGGCGTGGCGGCGAGCGCCGCGACCGCGCGCAACGGACAGTACCCGCTCTCGCGCTTCCTCTACATGTTCACCAACGGCTGGCCGCAGGGCGAAGTCCTCAACTTCCTCATGTACATGCAGAGCGACGCGGGACAGAAGATAGTCAACAGCACCGGTTACGTCTCGCTCCGCGAAGTGAAGTAGTCTGAGATAAAAGGAAGAAGGCGGACAGCCCTTATGAACACCAGCGGAAACAAAACGGCGTCCGGAGCCGGTCAGGCTTTCGGAGGTACCGGAGACAGGATAATGTCGCGCGTAGTCTTCTGCGTGGCGGTGACGGGAATAGTCGTCCTGATCTTCATCCTCGGGTTCCTGATCGCGAACGGGCTGCCCGTCCTTGAATCGACGTCGCTGGGGGAGATGTTCTTCTCGAAGGACTGGTACCCGACGGAAGAACCCCCGGCGCTTGGGATGGCGGCGCTGATAGCGGGCACGCTCGCGGCCACCCTCCTTTCGAGCGTGATGGCGATCCCGGTCTCCATCGCGCTCGCGATTTTCTCCGCCGAGATTGCGCCGCGCAGGGTGCGCCAGTGCTTCAAGGTTCTCTTTGAGATGCTCGGCTTCCTGCCGTCGATAGTCCTCGGCTTCATAGGAATGATGATAATAGCCCCGTGGATGCAGGTCGGTCTCGGCATCCCGAGCGGCCTGAACCTTCTCAACTCTTCGATTTTGCTGGGATTCCTGATAATCCCCTCGGTCGCCTCGCTTTCCGACGAGGCCCTCGCCGCGGTGCCGGGCGAGCTGCGCGACGCTTCCTACGCGCTCGGCGCGACGCGGCTCGAGACGATCTTCAAGGTCGTATTCCCGAGCGCGCTCCCCGGAATCATCGCCGCGACGCTGCTCGGCGTGATGAGGGCTCTCGGAGAGACGATGGTCGTCCTCATGGCGGCGGGCGGCGCGGCGATACTGCCCGCGATGTTCACAGACCCGATACGCCCGCTCACCTCGACGATTGCGGCGGAGATGGGCGAAACGCCGGTCGGAAGCACGCACTATCACGCGCTCTTCTTCGCCGGCCTGATACTTCTGATTATGACTTTGGCAATCAACTTAGCTTCTCTCTATGTGGAAAAAAGAGGTGAAAAGAGATGAACCGCACATACGGACGCAGGCTTTTCGACAGGCTTTCGACTGCTCTTTTCTGCCTTGTGGCGCTCGCGCTGGTCGCGGTCATCGGCGCCGTCGCGCTCTATCTGCTGAAGAAGGGCGCGGGCACGCTCTCGATAGAATTTCTGACGCAGCCGCCGCGCGACGGAATGATGGCGGGCGGCATACTGACGCCGCTCATCGGCACGATGCAGCTCGTCCTCGTCTCGATGGGCGTCGCTCTGCCGGTCGGCGTGATAACGGGGCTTTACTTCGCCGAGTACGCGAAGGATACGTGGTTCGTCCGGCTCATGAGGATTTCGATTCGCTCGCTTGCGGGCGTCCCGTCGGTAATCTTCGGGCTGTTCGGACTTTCGCTCTTCGTAGTCTTCCTTCAGTTCGGCTCGTGCCTTCTCTCTGCGGGGCTGACGCTCGCCTGCCTCTCGCTGCCTCTCGTCGTGACGGTTGCCGAGCAGGCGTTCCTCGCGGTGCCGCAGGATTACCGCGACGCCTCCTACGCTCTCGGCGCGACGAAGGCGCAGACGATTTTCAAGGTCGTCCTGCCCTCGGCGGCTTCTACGATAATAACGGGCGCGATTCTCGCGATAGGCCGCGTGGCCGGCGAGACGGCGCCGATAATGTTCACGGGCGCGGCGTACTTCGCGCCGAATATAGCGAAGAGCCTGTTCAGCCAGGTCATGGCGCTCCCGTATCATATATATGTACTCGCTACGTCCGCGACCGACCCGGCCGCGGCGGAGCCGATAGAGTACGGCGCGATACTGGTTCTTATAGGGCTGGTCATGGGAACTAGCGCGGCGGGCGTAATAGCGCGCGCGCGGCTTGCGGAAAGGAACGGCAGATAAATGGAAGGCAAAGAGAACATCCGCGTCGAGGTCAGGGACCGCGGCGCGCGGCAGGAAGAGGAAAAGGCGGCCTTCGTCACGAAGATAAAGACGGAGCACGTCAACCTCTATTACGGCGACCGCCAGGTGCTGAAGGACATAACCTTCGACATGGGCGAGAACAAGGTCACGGCGTTCATCGGCCCCTCCGGCTGCGGCAAGAGCAGCTATCTGAGGTGCCTCAACAGGATGAACGACTTCATATCGTCGGCGCGCGTCGAGGGGACGATCAACATCGACGGCGAGAACATACTCGCCCCGAGCACCGACGTCATCGGCCTGCGGCGCAAGGTCGGGATGGTCTTCCAGAAGCCGAACCCCTTCCCGATGTCGATATACGACAACATAGCCTACGGCCCGCGCCTCAACGGCATAAAGGACAAGGACAAGCTCGACGAGATAGTCGAGAAGAGCCTCGAAGGCGCGGCGCTCTGGGACGAGGTCAAGGACAAGCTCAAGACCCCCGGCACGGGCCTCTCGGGCGGACAGCAGCAGCGTCTCTGCATCGCGCGCGCGACGGCG
>UQVV01000235.1 GCA_900544635.1 uncultured Cloacibacillus sp.
CCGCCGAGGTCGCCGCCTCGTCGCCCGCGCCCGAGCCAAAGACGCGCGAGTGGGTCGTCGTCTCGGCCGACGAAGGGCTGCCCGCGGCGCAGCAAGCGGCGGAAGCGCCGAAAGCGCAGCCGCCGGTATGCGGTTATCCGCGCGCGGACGGAACGCCGCTGCTCGCGATAGTCATAGACGACGGCGGCAGCCAGATGAAGCTGACACGCCGCGTCGCCGCGCTCGACATTCCGACGACCTGGGCGATAATGCCCTACCGCCAGTACTCAAAGGAGACGGCGCAGCTCGCCGCCTCGAAGTCCGTGCCCTACATCCTCCATCTGCCGATGCAGGCGCAGGTTGATAAAGATTCGGAGACTGGAAAATTCATAATCGGCCGCGGAATGTCTGCGGACGAAGTGCGCGCGAAGACGGAAAAAGCGCTCGACTCGCTGCCGGGCGTCGTCGGCGTCAACAACCACCGCGGCTCGCGCGCGACGGAGAGCCGCGAGCTGATGGCCCCCTTCATGCAGGTGCTCAAGAGCCGCGGCCTCGTGTTCGTCGACAGCCGCACGACGGGCAAGAGCGTCGCCTACGACGAGGCGCGCAAAGCCGGAGTGCCCGCGCTGCAAAACCGCGGCTTCCTCGACAACTCGACCGACAAGGCGGAAATCGCGAAGCGCTTCGACGAGCTTGTGCGCAACGCGCAGAAACGCGGCGCGCTGCTTATAATCTGCCACTTCCGCCCTGCGACCGTCGCCTTCCTCGAAGAGCTCAACGCGCGCTATAAAAACCTCCCCGTGCGCTTCGTCACAGTCCCCGAGATGCTCGCGCTGACGGACAACGGCGTGCCGAAGAAAAAGTAACGCCGGCTGCACGGCGCAGAATTTACGAAAAAGGCAAAAAATATTCCCCGCGCCTGAGACGCGGGGATTTTTTATTTTTTGTACGTCCGCGCGCTAGCTCTCGCGCGGCCCCGACGCGAACTCTCCGG
Organism: uncultured Cloacibacillus sp.; assembly: GCA_900544635.1. Taxonomy (GTDB): domain Bacteria; phylum Synergistota; class Synergistia; order Synergistales; family Synergistaceae; genus Caccocola; species Caccocola faecigallinarum. The sequence goes on from UQVV01000235.1 coordinate 974, forward strand.
CCTCGATGTCGAGCACCTCGCGCGCGGGCTGTATGAGCGCCTGCTCATAGCGACAGCGCCACGGCACGCTGCGGCTGATGCGCCCCGTCTCCGCCTCCACGCCGTCTATGATTTCGCCTGACTTTATCGGACAGTCGTTTTCAAGTATGTAGAGCGCGGTGCTGCATGCGTGATGAACCAGCCAGTTCGGGTCGAGGCTGTGGAAATGGTACTGCAAATCCGGCATGAACAGCGTGCCCATGCCGAGCGTATCGACGACCATGTCGTCCGTGCCTTCGACGTTGAAGAACCTCGCGTGCAGGCCGAAGCGCATGTATCTGTCCGCGCCGCTCAGCCTGTGCGCGCGCACGTCGCGGGCGCGGAGGAGCTTGCCCGTGTTCTGAAAGAGAAACGCTTCGCAGTCGGGGAAGAGCTCCGCGAGCGCGTCCGTGAAATCCATGTCGAGGTTCGCGCGTTCGAGCGCGGGCAGCAATGCGAGCATGTCCGACGCGTGCATCTGCCAGCGGCACCGTCCGAGAATTTCGTCGCGCTCGTCCATGCAGTCCCACATCTGGCTCTTCGTAAAATCGTCTACACCGTCCGCAGAGAACTCCGACGCGCCGAGAATCCAAAGCTGCGGCGGCACCTCGCCGTCCTTAAACTTCGCCATGCAGCCGGAAGCGGCAAAGCCAGCCATATTTTCGTCGCAGCTGAACATCTCTACGGGACCGCAGTGCTTTTCCATAATTTCCGTCATTTTCCCGGCCTCCGGCAGCTCGGGCTTTTCCCTGAAAAGCATGCGCACGATGAACGGAGCGCCGGGGAAGTCGTTTTTGCCTTTCAAATCCTGCTTGAACGATTTTTCCATCTTTGCGCCCTCCTATCTCAATTTGAAGCCCTCGGAGAAATTGAAATGAGTCGACACGCAGCCTTCGAGCGGCGCCTCCTCGCCGTTCTTTTCCATCATTTGGCAGACCACGCCGTAGACCGAGCTGAAGGTGATATAGTCCCAGTAGATTTCGGAAGCCGCGTCTCCGAACGCGCCCTCGGCGAAAAGCTCGAAGAGCAGCCTCTGCATCGTCCAGTAGTCGGCGAGCTGCGACTTATAGAGGCCGGGCGCTATCTGCTCGTCGAAGTCCAGAGTGTCGAACTCGTTCTCCGCGCATATCTCCGGTAGGAAAAGATAGCATTCCTCCGCGAGCGTCGCATCGCCTAGCTGAAGCTTGAGCGTTTCGGGAAGCTTGTCGTACTCTTCCTGGGTCTTGCAGCTGTTGAAGAGATTTACGGCGCGTTTTATTTTTGTCTTCATCACAGCGCGCCCGGCCGCTCCCCAGTATGGGTACGGCGCTGGCGCTACCGTCTCTTCGTCCTGCCGTATCAATATGAACATCTTCTGCGACGCGAAGCCCTCCGTCTCCCACTGTGCGCCAATCTCTGCGACGATGTCGCTCAGCTCTTTGCTCTTTATGTCGTTGACGCGGCACTCGCCCGTGACCTCGCCGTCCACCTTCGCGCAGTAAATTTTCACATAGCAGAGCTTTTGATTGCCGAGGCGCTTTAAGACGCCCTCTTTGAGCTTGTTCCAGTAAAAGTTCGGCGTGTTCTCATGCGGCGTACATCCGACGCCGACGACGTCGCTCAGCGTCGCGCGCCAGCGGTGCGCGCGTCCCGCGAAGCTCGTCTCGAACGTCTCGTCGTACTCGCCGCGCTCCATGCGCGCAATCGCCGGCATCAGCGAGAGCATGAATGAACAGAGCGCCATGCCGAGCGCGTGCTTCGCCGTCTCGCCCGGCGACGCGCAGCATTCGAAAATCTCCGTTCCCCACTGCGGCGCTTCAATGTGAAAATCGACGACCGCGCCCTGCTCCATGAGGCTCTCTATCTCAGGCCGCAAGGTTAACTGGCTGTCGGGGCAGTAAAGGCAGCCGTCCTCGATGAAGTCCTTCATGCCGAGAGAGCCGTGGAGGAGGTCGCGGAGTATAAACTCAAGCGCCTTTTCCGCGTCGAGTGGCTCTTCGGCATCGTTCCATTTCGCTGTATACTCGTAAGGTTCCTGCTTCATGATTTTTCATCCTCCTAATGACCCGCGGCGCCGCCGCGCCGCGCGCCAGGCTGCGCGCACAGCCGTATTATATGACACTTTGGGCGCCGCGTTCGCTTTTGGCCGCTCTCTTGAATTTTCAGCGTATCGTAAAAACATATTATAGAGCCCCAAGTTTATTTGACGCGACGTCAAAAAGTCATTGTTTGCCTTTTCTTTACAGTTATTTTATAAAAAAGTAAGAGAGTTGAAGTCCTGAATCTATGTGAAACAAAT
>UQVV01000236.1 GCA_900544635.1 uncultured Cloacibacillus sp.
ATGCCGCAGAGTTATGGTGATGCTGTCGAAAGACAGTGAGATGCCTTACATTTATATTTGACTTTCAAGACGGTATCTGGATGCCGCGTCGGTGCGCGGCATGACGAGGTAGCGCCATTTTTTCTTATAAAGTAAAGCAGCTATAAAATTTCAAACCTTTCGTAAAACATAAAAACTCGCGCGGCGCGAGGCGTCCTTCCTCCGCCGCCGAAGCGCGCTGCGGTTTTACGCCGCGTCATGCGCATTGCCGCCGCGTTTCTGAGGCAGGCTTATCGTTTGCGTCCGCGACGTGCGGCGTGACGCGGCGCGGTCAGCCGTCGTTTTGCGGTGTGCTTCGCGTTTTGCCCCCGCGCCGCGGCGACGGGCGTATCGCCTGCGCACGCGGCAATCACCGCGAGTCCGCACCGCGCGCAGATTTATCGCCAGCGCCCGCGTTATGCGCGAACGGCGCCGCTTCACGCCGCGTCCGCGTCTTCGCGCGCCCTGCCGCCGTTTCGGCCTTGCCTCATGCGCTCGACGTTCGCCGCTTCGCTTTCAAAACTTTCCGTACTTTACGCGCTTCGCCGTCAATCGAGCGGCTTTCCCGCCGTTCGCGCGGGCGTTGTTAAAGCGTTCCGCTTCTTGCGCTTTCTTTTCGCAGAAAATATTTTCGCCGCTTGATTATTTCGACGCGCTTGCTACAATATCTGTAATATATCACAGAGTTATTAGACAGACATCACAGATACTTCAAGAGGGGAGGCGCGCGGGATGAAGCGAAACGACGGGGAGAGAGACAACCTTTTCGACAACATCTATCTTTCTCTGCGCCAGGATATTTTATGGCTGCGGCTCAAGCCCGGGACGATTCTCACCGAGGCTTACCTCGCCGACAAATTCCAGAGCAGCAAGACGCCGGTGCGCGAGGCGCTGATGCGTCTGTCGTTCGACGGGCTCGTGAACGTCTTTCCGCGGCGCGGCTACTGCGTCAGCGAAATTTCGTTCGCGGACATAAAGGACATGCACGAGTACCGCTGGGTGCTCGAGAGCACGTGTCTAGCTAAGGCGATGGAGTGCGCGACGGAGGAGCAGATCGAGAAGCTCGACAGCCTTTCGTACACGGACAGGCTTTTTTACCGCGACGAGGAGCCGCGTTTCTCGCGTACGCCGCAGGAGGAGCCGCGCGACAGCGAGTTCCATATATACCTCGCGGAGATAGCGGGGAACAAGATTATCCACGCGCAGCTCATCGACGTGCTTGAAAAATTGCAGCGTCCGATGCTCTGCGTCGCGGAGGAGAATTATATGTCGCGCGGCGTCGAGGAGCACCACATCCTTGCGGGCATGATACGCGACAAGAAGGCCGACGAGGCGCGCGAGCTGCTGCGCGGGCACATCAACGAGGTTTACGAGCACTGTCTTCGCATCAGCACGATAGCGAAGCTTTTCTAGCGGGAAGGAAATAATCTCGGTTTTATTTCCCCGGGCATACGGCAAGGCGCGCTGAGCGCGGCCTGCTGTTGGAGCTGTGGTCTTTCGCCGGGTGCGGCGGAGCCTATGTTTATTGAATTTCTATATTTCATCACAACGGGAGGTCTTTACATGTACATCGGCAAAAGATACTACGCGAACGGACCGCAGTTCAGCGTCTTCGGAGCGGACAAGGCCGCGGAGATTCACGCGGCGAGCTGCCGCGTGCTCCAGGAACAGGGCATGGTCGTGAAGCACGAGGGCGCGTGCGAAATGCTGAAGGCCGCGGGGGCGCTGGTCGAGGGCGACAAGGTCTTCGTCTCCGCCTCGCTGGTCGAGCGTGCGCTGAAGCAGCTGCCCTCGCACATCACGCTCTTCGACCGCGACGGGAATCCCGCGATGTTCCTCGAGGGGCGCAACGTCTATTACGGCACCGGCTCGGACACGGTGAACGTGACGGACTTCGAGAGCCGCACGCGCCGCCCGTGGACGAAGGAGGACATAGACGGCGCGCTGCGCCTCTGCGACGCGCTGCCGAACATAGATTTCATAATGTCGATGGGCATCATCTCCGACGTTCCCGTGACGGCGAACACGCGCGAGCAGTACAGCCGCATGATTTTCAACTCGACGAAGCCGCACGTCGTCGTCGCCGACAACGCCGAGGACCTCGAAGATATTTTCCGCATGTACATCGCGGTGCGCGGGAGCGCCGAGGCGCTGCGCCTCAGGCCCTACGGCGTCGTCTACAACGAGCCGACCTCGCCGCTGCTCCACTCGTTCGAAGCTATCGACAAGCTCATCCTCTGCGCGAAATACGGCGTGCCGACGAACTACGCGGCGGGCGGCATGGCTGGGGCGACGACGCCCGTCTCTCCGGCCGGGACGATAGTGCTGAACAACGCCGAGTGCCTCATGGGGATGCTCATACACCAGCTCGCGGCCCCCGGCGCGCCCTTCGTCTACGGCTTCGGCAACTCGCCGATGGATATGCGCACGCTCCAGTGCTGCTATGCGCTGCCGGGCGCGATACAGATTCAGAGCGGAATGTGCGAGATGGCGCGCTTTTACAACCTGCCCTGCTGGGGCGAGGCGGGCAACGGCTGCTCGAAGATGTGCGACGCGCAGGCGATAGAGGAGGCGACGCAGTTCATCCAGATGGCGGCGCTCCAGGGCTGCAACATCACGCACGACGTGGGATATCTGGACTTCGGCCTCAGCATTTCGCTCGAGCTGCTCGTCATATCGGACGACATAATAGCGCGCGTCAAAGAGGTGACGGCTGGCGTCGAGGTCAACGAGGCGACGCTCGCGGTAGACGAGATAAAGCACGCGGGATTCAACGGCAACTACCTGCGCGAAGCCTCGACGCGCAAATCGGCAAAGGAAGGCTGGCGCAGCGACCTCGGCGACTACATGACCTACGAGAACTGGACCGCCGCCGGCTCGTCGTCGATGGAACAGCGCGCGCACGCGAAGGTGAAGAAGCTCATCGCGGAGCACAAGCCGAAGGAGCTCGACCCCGCGGTGAGGAAACAGATAGAGGAAATCGTCCGCAAGGGGTACTAAAGCGGCGGACTGCGGCACAAAAAGCGGCGGCGCGACACAGCGTACATGACAGAGCGCCAAGCGCGCCGCAGCAGAAAAAATCTTCGACGTTACGTAGTAGTCAAACTTCAAATACGAAACAACGTCAGGTATCGTCATCCCGCGCTTGACGCGGAATCCAGCGTCGTCAAATTCCGTAACATATCGGAATCAAAAGCCGCTCGTATAATACAGTAAAGCAAACAAAAATG
>UQVV01000237.1 GCA_900544635.1 uncultured Cloacibacillus sp.
GAAAAAACAGGTTATCTGAAACGAATCGAGCCTGCGGCCCACGATGTTCCAGTAGTCGCAGTGGTCGCGCGCCGCGGCAAGAGCGGAATCGGCGCGCGCGGCGAGCTTTTCGGAAAGCTCGCGTTCCTTATCTTCGCAGGCGGCTATCTTGGCGGAAAGCTGCTCCTTTTCCTCCGAAGAGGTGAGCGTGAAGTCCTTCGGCACCTCGACGCGCGAAGCGCCGCTCTCCGCGAGCGCGCCCTGAAGCTTCTCCGCGTCGCACTTTCTGTAAAGCAGCGCGAACACGGTGTTCGGATCCTTCTCCGCTCCGGGGATTTCCTGAAGCTCCGCCATCTCTCCGAGCTCCGCCGCGATTTTCTCGCGCAGAGCGGGAGCCGCGTTCTTTGAAACGCTGTAGATAGCGCCGCTTATGGTCTCTGTCCCCGTTGTAAAAAATTCAAGCGGATATTTGATCTTTTCCAGCAAAACGGCCTGAGTCAGAAGCCCTTTCAGGCGCGAAAGCTCGGCCCTCGTCTCCGTGAGGTCCTTTTCGATATCCCTCAGAGAAGACGTAAGTTTTGCAAATTTCTGTTCGTCAATCTTAGCTGCCAGCTCGCCGAAGGTGAGCGACGGCGCGCCGCTCAGCATCTTGCCGAGACCGCCCTCGTGCGTTTCGTAAGGCTCCAAAAGGCGGATTACGAACTTCGCGTCGCCGATCTGTTCGTCGATGCGGCGTTTTTTCTCACGAAGCGGTTCGGCTGCTCCGGCCTGCTGCGGCTGTTCGCCCGTCTTCGCGGCGAACTCGCAGCATCCCAGCGCCTGAAGGCTGGCCGCTAATTCATCGGCTGCGGATTTATGGACGGCAATCCGCGCCTTACACATTTCAGCGAGAGCCATAAGACGCCATCACCTCTCTTACCAGCCAGTCTGCAACCTCGTCGGTGTCCTTCTTCTTACCTTCGTAGAACGCCTTAGCGTCCTGCTCGCCCTTTTTCGTTATCTCCAGAGCCTTCGCTTCGGCCTCTTTTTCAGCCTCGGCGACTCTTTCGCGCCACTGTCTGTGGCACTGCTGTTTTGTGCTCTTGACAGACTGCTCCGCTTCGGACTGAGCGGCGGCGATCATTTTCGCGGCTTCCGCTTTCGCGTCGGAGACGATGCTCTTCGCCGCGGCTTCCTGCTCGCGAATTTCCTGTGCAAGATTATCCGCCAATCAAGTCACCCCCTCCCATGCTCCTATAAATCAGAAGATATTTCGCAGTACAGTATAAGATTCTACTTGTAATCTTAAATTGCGTCAATTTTCACACATTAGTATAAAATATAGCGGCACGATAAAAAAGCTCTTTTTATACGTTCAATAACACAAAAACGGCCTGTCTTAAACTATATAGTTAAATTCGTATGAAAATTCATTAAAAAAGGTCTTTCATTCTATTTGCTTAACTAAAGAAGTCGATATTCGCGAATTATGCGGATTGACCTTTTCAAAAAACGCATGACCGGGCCGCAGCCGCGCCGCGCGAGGCGCGGCTGCGCGGCCTGCGCGCCGAAGGCCGTCCGGCAGCGCAGACGCGCGCACAAAAGCGGCTCGCTGATACTATTTTCCTTTTTAGTCTTTAGAACAAAGTTAAAAAGTTCGCATATTGAGCGGCATATAAAGGAAAGAGCGCGCTGCTGAATAGATTGACGGGAGCGGTAAATTTTGTTAAATTCTACAAGATACGCAAAAAGCGGAACATCTTTCGACATTCCGCTTTCGCTTTATGATGGCAGTCCCTAGGAGATTCGAACTCCTGTTAACGGGCTGAGAACCCGCCGTCCTGGGCCCCTAGACGAAGGGACCGTCTTGCAAAGAAGTGGCTGGGGTACAAGGATTTGAACCTCGATTACCTGATCCAGAGTCAGGCGTGCTGCCGTTGCACCATACCCCAATCGGGCCGGACGAAGAGTATTATATATGAATTCGCTGTAATGTCAACAACGAAATTCAAAAGTTTTTTCGAGATTTTTTCGCGCCACGGAAAACGCCGTTTCGCCCCGCCTCAGCCCCTACGTTGACGGAGCGCCGCGCTCTTGTTATATTCAGAGCGTTCCGAAGCAAACACACAGGGAGGACGAAAGATGTACGGCATCAAGTGGACTGAGAATATAATGCCCAAGGGCGAGGACAAAGAGCTTGAGATAATGGCGCCCGCGAACGTCAGAGCGGCGCGCGCCTTTCACGAAAGCTTTCCGCAGTACGCGGAGACTCCGCTGGCCGGCCTCGACCGTCTCGCTGAGTTCCTCGGCGTCGCGAAGCTCTGCGTTAAGGACGAGTCGTACCGCTTCGGCCTCAACGCCTTCAAGGTGCTCGGCGGCTCCTTCGCGATGGCGCGTTACATATCAAAGCTCACGGGCCGCCCGCTCGAAGAGCTCAGCTACGCCGCGCTCACCTCGCGCGGACTGAAGGAGCAGACCGGCGAGATAACGTTTTTCAGCGCGACCGACGGCAACCACGGCCGCGGCGTCGCGTGGGCCGCGAGGGTGCTCGGACAGAAAGCCGTCATCATGATGCCGAAGGGCTCGCAGCCGGCGCGCTTTGAAAACATCCGCGCCGAGGGCGCGCTTACGACGATAGAAGAACTCAACTACGACGACTGCGTGCGCAAGGCGGCGAAGGCCGCGGCGGAGACGCCCGGCGGCGTGCTGATACAGGACACGGCGTGGGAGGGCTACGAAGAAATCCCGTCGTGGATAATGCAGGGCTACGGAACGATGGCGATGGAGGCGGACGAACAGTTTGCGGCGGCTGCGGACGCCGCGCCGACGCACGTATTCGTACAGGCGGGCGTCGGCTCGCTCGCAGGGGCGGTCGTCGGATACTTCGCGAACAAATATCACGACAATCCGCCGGTTTTCACCGTCGTCGAATCGGACCAGGCCGACTGCCTCTACCGCTCCGCCTGCGCCGGCGACGGAAGCATCCGCACCGTGGGCGGCGACATGCGCACGATAATGACGGGGCTCGCATGCGGCGAGCCGAGCATAACATCGTGGCAGATACTCAAGGACAAGGTCGCGGCCTTCGCGTCATTGCCGGACCGCGTCGCAGCCGACGGCATGCGCGTTCTCGGAGCGCCGCTGCCGGGCGACCCGCGCGTCATCTCGGGCGAATCCGGCGCGGCCCCGCTCGGCTTCCTCTACGCGCTGATGCGCGACGAAGAATTAGCGCCGCTGCGCGAAATCCTCAAAATTGGCAAAGATTCGCGCGTCCTGCTGTTCTCC
>UQVV01000238.1 GCA_900544635.1 uncultured Cloacibacillus sp.
GAAGTCGTCTATGACCGCGGCGAAATAGACTACCCGAAGGCGGCTCACCCGAACCTTCAGGTAATCCTCACGCAGAAGGCGTGCGACACCTACAGCCATGACACGGCTCCCGGCGCTACGGTCATCCTCGACGACTTCTTCGTCACCGACCCGCCGAAGCTCGACGCCGACATCTACCTCCTGCCGATCGTGCGCACCGCGCGCGAGAAGCTCGGCCGCGAGATAGTCGTCAACATGGTCGCGCTCGGCACCGCCGCGAAGGTCCTCGAAGACAAGGGCCTCGTGCAGCCGCAGGCCGTCAAGGACGCCATCCTCGCGAGAGTCCCGAAGGGAACCGAGGAGCTCAACGAGAGAGCCTTCGACGAAGGCTACAAGATGATGTCCGACGCGGTAGCCGCCAGAAAGTAACGGCGCGCCGTAAAGACAGCGAAACATAAAGCGGCGGGGATTTTCCCCGCCGCTTTTTCGTATGCGCGATTTACAAATTTTATTTTTGGATGTTGCACCCGCGTCATCTAGTGACGTGATTTGCGTTTCCGCCGGTTAGACTGAACGGCAAAAATAAATCGCACCGGCTGCGCTTCGGCGAAGCGATACAGTCCAGCCGAGAAAACGCGGCTCGCAGAACGGAATTCGTTCAGCAGCCAGTACACAAATCGCTGAACAGTTCTTTTGCGGTACGGCACGCATCCGCATCGAAAAGCGCGATGTAAACCTTCATGTCGTTATCCCGCAGGAAAGCGCTTATCGTCTCCACCGCGACATGCAGCGCCCGGTCCTTCGGATAGCCGTAAACGCCCGACGAAATCAGAGGAAAGGCGACTGTCTCACAGCCACGCTCCTTCGCGAGCTCAAGCGACGTGCGGTAACACGAAACGAGCTTCTCGCGCTCGCCGTGTCCGCCGCCGCGCCACACCGGGCCGACCGTGTGGATTACATATTTGCAGGGCAGATTATACGCGCCCGTGACCTTCGCATCTCCGGTATCGCAGCCGCCGAGCAGCCGGCACTCGTCGAGCAGCCGCGGCCCCGCCGCGCGGTGTATGCAGCCGTCCACGCCGCCGCCTCCGAGCAGAGAACTGTTGGCGGCGTTCACAATCGCGTCCACCTTCATCTTCGTTATATCGCTGCGCACAATTTCAAGCGGCATTACATCATCCCTCCCAAAATTTCAATCTCGCCCGCCTCGCGGGAAAAACAGCCGAAAGACCAAAATCCCCGCGCCCGCGATAAGCCACAGGTCGGCGGCGTTCATCCACAGCGTCCCGAAAAACGGGCAGGGCAGCGGCAGCCAGTCGACGACGCGGCCGTAGACGAGCCTGTCCGTAAAATTTCCCGCCGCGCCCGCGGCAAGCAGCGCGAGCGGCGCGCAAAGCCCCGCGCCGTTATCTCTGCGCAGAGCGCGCGCGAAAGCGAAAAGCATAACGGCAAGGACGGCGGCGTTCATCAGCGTCGAAGCCTCCGCTCCGCACTCGCGGAACAGGCCGAAAGAAACGCCCTCGTTGAACGACAGCGCGCGCCCCGACGCGAGCGCGAAGCGCTTGGCCGCCGCGTCCGCCGCGTAAAGCAAAAGAGCGAAAAATATATAAAAGCGCCGCCTTCCGGCCCGAAGCACCGTCGTTCACCACGCCCCTCAAAATCCGCCGCGCTGACGGAATTTATAGCGCCGCGCGCCATATCAATGGTATAGTATCACACATGAGACAGGGAGATATACTTAACGTAACGATAACGGGACTCAACAACGAAGGCGAGGGCGTCGTCCGCGTCGGAGACGAGGGATTCGTCCTCTTTGTGCCGGGAGCGCTCCCCGGCGAAAGCGCCGAAGTGCGCCTAGTGACGAAAAAGAAAAACTACGGCGTCGCGAAGGTTCTGAGCCGCGGCGGCGACGCTCCGGCGCGCGCCAAGCCGCGCTGCTCGCTCTTCGGACGCTGCGGCGGCTGCCAGCTCCAGCACATTTCCTATGAAGAACAGCTCGCGATGAAACGCCGCACAGTCGAAGACGCGCTGCGCCGCATAGGCGGATTTGCGGAACCGCCCGTCGCCGCATGCGTGCCGTCGCCATCCGTATGGGGATACAGAAACAAAGCCTCGCTCCCCGTGCAGTCCGCCCGCGGCGAAAACTTCGCGGCGGGCTTCTACAAAACGCGCAGCCACGAAATAGTGCCATACCGCGGCTGCCCCGTGCTCCTTCCCGAAATTGACGAAGGACTGCAAAAAATAACGGCGGCGCTGCGTGCAGCCGGCTTCAGCGGCGCGCGAGAAAACGGAGGACGCCCCGCGGGCCTCGTGCGCCACATCGTAATGCGCCAGGCGCGCTTCACGGGAGAAAAACTCATCGCCGTCATAGCGACGCGCCGCCCGTCGGACAAAGAACGCGCGCTCCTCTCACGCGCCGCCGCAGGAATAAAAGGCCTCGCCGGCATCGTCTGGAACGTCAACGCAAACCCCGGAAACTTTATATGGGGCGGCGAGACAGTCACGATTTGCGGAAAGCCGGTAATAACGGAGAAACTCGGCGAATATTCATTCACCTTTGAAGCCTCGTCCTTCTTTCAGGTAAATTCGGAACAGGCGCTCGCGCTATACCGCCGCGCCGCGGCACTCGCCTCGGAGGGCGGCGCGCGCGAAGTGCTAGAACTCTACTCCGGCGTCGGCAGCCTCACCGCCTTCCTCGCCGCACGGGCCAACCGCGTCACCGCGGTCGAAAGCTGGCTCCCCGCCGCGAAATACATAAAACAGAACCTCGCGCGCAACGGCATGGACAACGTCGAGCCGCGCACCGCGCAGGCCGAAGACATAGCCGAAGAGCTTGCCTCGCGCCGCTTCGACACCGTAGTCCTCGACCCGCCGCGCACAGGCTGCGACGAAAAGGTTGTCAACGCCATCCTGAAAATCGCCCCCGAGCGCGTCGTCTACGTCTCCTGCAACCCCGCCACCCTCGCCCGTGATGCCAAACGCCTATCCGCAGGCGGCTACAAACTCGCGGAAGCGACACCCTTCGACATGTTCCCGCAGACGGGGCACTGCGAGTGCTGCGCCCTTTTTGTAAAATAATACGCGGAGGGAAAACATATGACGGAAAGTAACGGACAAATCATCATATATGAAGCGGACGACGGCCTTACCCACATAGAAGTCAATATAAAGGATGGGGCGGTCTGGCTGAGCCAGCAGCAAATAGCTGAGTTATATCAGACGTCCAGGACGAATGTCGTCGGGCACATAAAGAATATTTACA
>UQVV01000239.1 GCA_900544635.1 uncultured Cloacibacillus sp.
GTCCTTTACGGAAAATCCGCGGAGCGCGCTCTGCTCCGCGGGCGTGTGCTGCGGGGCGTGCGGCGTGGAGGCGGAGCTTGAAGCATACGCGCCGCTCGTGCGTTCGGTCGCCCGGCGCTACGCGGGGCGCTCCCCAAGCAATCCCCCGCCGCCGTCCCCCAACGGCGCGCAAAAGCGTAAACCGGAGCGGCGGAATACCGCTCCGGCTTTTGTTTGCCGTTTCTTCGCCGTTTTTGTCTTTTCGCCTTAGACCTGCGGCGCTTTGCGTGGTTTTGCTTGCTTTTCTTTATTCTTGAGAACATTGTAATTTTTGCGGAAACCGCTATTATCTGAGAAGTGTTTTTTATCTTCCGACGAAGGGAGGACGGAGCGGTGAATATGGGCCTGTGAGAACCCGATACAGTGCATGGGATGCATTCGTATAGAGCGAAATGCCTGACGCCGCCGCCGCTCTCGTCCAGATAAATTTTCCCTTTTGATGAAAATTTGCCGGGGACGCGGCGTTTCGGCGCGCACGGAGCGTTTCGGCGTGTCCCGCTCTCACGGGCGCGGCGCGGGTTCTTGCCGCGCCGTGTGGTTGTTTCTGCTTTGCAAAAAAATCTAAAACAGGAGTGGTAGTTATGATGAAAAGCTGCATAGCGGCATTTTTCGGCCTCGCGCTCTTCTGCGGCGCGGCGTTCGCCGCGGAGGACAAAATTACGGTCTGGTTCGACGCGGGCGGCAGCCCCGGCGAGTCTTACGCGACGGTGCTCCAGAACGGAGCGCAGCAGGCCGCCGACGACCTCGGCATTGAGATTAAGTTCGTCTATTCGGACTGGAACGCGGAGAAGATGATTACGAACTTCCGCCAGGGCATGGCGACGAACCCGGACGGCATGGTGGTCATCGGAGCGCCGGGCGACGACGCCTATATGCCGCTGATCGGCGAGGCTATCGGCAAGGGCATCCAGGTTATGTGCGTGGACACGCCTCTGCCCAAGACCTTCGAGAGATATCAGTCGAAGGGCTACAGCTATATCGGCGTCGACAACTACGGCCAGGGCAAGATGCTCGCAGAGCGCAGCCTTGCGCATTTCGGCCTCAAGAAGGGCGACAAGGTGCTCGTCTGGGGGCTTAAGAGCGTTCCCGGACGCGGCCTCCGCGCACAGGCTCTCGTAGACGTTTACACGAACGCGGGGCTCGACGTCGATTATCTCGAAATTTCGCCCGAGGCGAACAAGGAAGCTACGCTCGGCGCGCCGATTCTCACGGGCTATATCGCGGCGCACAAGGACTGCAAGCTTATCGTCATCGACCACGGCGCGCTGACGGCGCAGGCGGGCACGGCGCTGCGCTCCGCGGGCATCAAGCCCGGCACAGTCGGGATAGCGGGCTTCAGCCTCTCGCCGGCGACCGCCGAGGCTATCAAGAGCGGCTATGTCGGCCTCGTCTCCGAGGGTCAGCCGTATATGATGGCCTATCTCGCGGTCAACCAGATAGTCCTCAACAAGCGCGGCAGCTTCGGCGGAATTTATGTCGACACGGCGGGCGGCTTCGTGACGAAGGACAATATCGACCAGATAGCGCCGCTCGCGGAGAAGGCCATACGTTAGCGAATATGACTAAAATCCTGGAGATGCGGGATATCCGCAAATCTTTCGGGAGCGTCCACGCCCTTCGGGGCGTGGACTTTTCCCTTGAGCGCGGGGAGATTACGGCGCTGCTCGGCGACAACGGCGCGGGCAAGTCGACGCTGATTAAGATAATCTCGGGCCTCTACGCGCCAACCTCGGGCACGGTCGAGATAAACGGCGCGCGCGTGACGAGGTTCAGCGTCGCGCACGCGCGGAGCCTCGGCGTCGAGGCGGTCTATCAGGACAGGGCGCTCGGCGTGTCGCAGCCGCTTTGGCGCAATCTTTTCGCTGGGCGGCACATCAAGACGCGCTTCGGCCTCATCGACGCGAAGCGCGAGCGCGAGGCGGCGGCGGAGATTATTTCGCGTCTCGGCCTCTCGGGCGCTGGGATATCGCCAGACACTCCGGCGGCGTCGCTCTCGGGCGGCGAGCGTCAGGGTCTCGCGATCGGGCGCGCGATGTATTTCAAGGCGAGCGCGGTCATCCTCGACGAGCCGACGACGGCGCTCGCGGTCAGCGAGGCGGAGAAGGTGCTCGACTTCATGCGGCTGCTGAAGTCCGAAGGACGCTCCGTCGTCGTCATAACGCACACGATAGAGCACGCGCACCGCGTCGCCGACAGGTTCGTAATTCTCTCGCACGGCAGGGTTTTCGGCGAATGGCGCAAGGACGAGCTTTCGGAGCACGACCTCTTCGCGCGGCTGATGGAGGCGGAGAGATGAATTTTTCCGATTTTGCAAAGAACAGCAAAAACCAGCTGATAATCACCGCGGTGCTCTTCGCGCTGTGGGCCTTCTTCGCGCTGCGCGCGCCGGGGGCTTTCCTCTCGGGCAGCATCTACATGACCTTCCTCGCGACGATACCGTTCATAATGATAGTCGCTACGGCAATGACGCTCGTCGTCGTGACCGGCGAAATGGACCTGTCCTTCGCGTCGAACATGGCGATGTCCGGCTTCGTATTCGCGTGGACGGCGAAGGCCACCGGCTCGGTCCTCATCGGAGCGGCTGCTGGGATAGCCGCCGGACTCGCGATCGGCCTCGTCAACGGCTTTATGATAACGCACACGGGAGTTCCAGCCATCGTAGCTACTATAGGCTTCGACTTCTTCTGGCGCGGCAGCGTCATGCTGCTCTCCGGAGGGACGGCGATACCGCTCGGCATGGCGCTGATGATGGACAACCCTGAGCTTTCAGTGCTCACCGGGCGGCTCGGCAGCTTCCTTCCGATGCAGTCCGTCTGGGCGATCGCCTTTGCGGGCGCGACAGCGCTCGTCTACCACCGCACCTCGTGGGGCGACGACCTGCGCTTCATCGGCGACGACATAAACGTCGCGAAGATGCTCGGAATGCCGGTCGGCGCGGCGCGCACGGGCGTATTCGCCTACCTCGGCTTCGCGGCGGGGCTCGCGGGCGTCCTCGCGACCGCGGAGATGGGCAACTGGTGGCCGACGCAGGGCGAGGGCTATCTGCTGCTCGTATTCGCCTCGGTCTTCATCGGCGGCTCGTCGGTCTACGGCGGCAGCGGCACGGTCTGGGGCACGGTCATCGGCTCGATAATGATGGGCACGATAGAGGCGGGAATAGTGAGCTCCGGCTGGTCCGGCTTCTGGACGCGCTTCGTCGAC
>UQVV01000240.1 GCA_900544635.1 uncultured Cloacibacillus sp.
CGAAGCGTTGTCCTTCACGTTACCGAAGCGATCGACGATGGCGTCGATCCGCTGCACGATTTCGGGAAACGCCGCGACGCCGCGGCTGCGGGCGTGAAGCGCCGGATATTGTTCTTCGCGGTTGAGAATGAACGCGACGATGCCGCCGAGCGCCTGCGCCTCCGCGAGCGCCGCGCCGTATTCCATGCCCTCGCCCATCTTCGTGAGCATGAAGTTCGTCGTGCCGTTGAGTATTCCTTCGAGTTTGAGGACGGAGCAGCCGGCGACGCCGTTCTTCATCATGTCTATGAGCGGCGTTCCGCTCATGACTACGCCCTCGTAGGAGAGCTGCGCGCCGTTGGCCTTCGCGAGCTCCGTCAGCTCGTCGAAGGCGAGGGCTATCGGACCTTTGTTCGTCGTCGTGACGCTGATTCCGCGCGAGAGCGCCGCGCGTATGTGCGTGAGGCCCGGCTCGCCCGTTTTGAGGTTCGTCGGCGTGCCTTCGGCGAGCACCGTCGCGCCGGAGCGTTCGAGCAGCTCTTCGAAAGTTCCCTCCGCGTGCGGAAGCTTCTCAAAGGTGCGCGTCTCGCGCATGGATTCGAGCGCCGCGCCGAGGTCGAGCCCCTCCGGGTCCATTATGACGCCCTTCATCAGGTCGCTGACGAGGACGACCTTGTATTCGAAGCCGTATTTTTCTCTGAGCTCGTCTTTTTTCTCGTGGAGTATTTCAAGAAGTGCCGTCCCTACGTTGCCGCAGCCGGCGAGCGCTATTTTGTTTATCATCGGTCTGTCCTCCGTCTTTGTTTTATATTATCCGGTTAAAAATTATAGCACAAGCCCTCTGACACGGCCCGCGCCGCAATTTTCGGCGCGCAGCAAAAAAGCCCGCGCGGGGCGGGCTTTCTGCAAAGTTTCGTGATTGGGCGGACGAGCTGTTACTCGTCCTTTTTCTTGATGTGTTCCTTGATTTCGGTGAGGCTGACGCGCGTGAGCTCCGAGGTCGGCAGGGTGCCGAGGATGTCCCACGCCATGTCGAGCGAGTAGCCGATCTCGCGGTCGTCCTCCTTGCCCTGCTTCAGGAAGCGTTCCTCGAAGATTTTGCCGAAGGAGAGGAAGGACTTGTCGGTCTTGGAAAGCTCGTCTTCGCCGACGACGGACGCGAGCGAGCGGACCTCCTGCACGCGGCTGTAGGAGGCGAAGAGCTGGCTCGACACGCTCGGATGGTCCTCGCGCGTGTAGCCCTTGCCTATGCCGTCCTTCATGAGGCGCGAGAGGCTCGTGAGTATGTCTATCGGCGGGTAGATGTTTTTCGCGTCGAGGTCGCGCGAGAGGACTATCTGCCCTTCGGTGATGAATCCCGTAAGGTCCGGGATCGGGTGCGTGATGTCGTCGTTCGGCATCGTCAGTATCGGTATCTGCGTGACGCTTCCGCTCCTGCCGCGCACGACGCCCGCGCGCTCGTAGAGCGACGCAAGGTCGCTGTAGAGGTAGGCGGGGTAGCCTTTGCGGCTCGGGACTTCGCCGGCCGCGACGCCGAGTTCGCGCAGCGCTTCGCAGTAACTCGTCATGTCCGTCATTATGACGAGGACGTGCATGCCGAGTTCGTAGGCGAGGTATTCCGCAGTCGAAAGCGCCATTCGCGGAGTGGCTATACGCTCGATTACCGGGTCGTCCGCGAGGTTGAGGAAGGTGACGATGTTGTTGCTGTGTCCGCGCGACGAGAGCTCCTGCGTGAAGTAGGCCGCGTCGTCGTGCTTGACGCCGATGCCCGCGAAGACGACGGCGAATTCGTCGGAGCCGACGACCTTCGCCTGCGTCGCTATCTGCACCGCGAGCTGGTTGTGCGGCAGTCCGTTGCCGGAGAATATCGGCAGCTTCTGGCCGCGGATAAGCGTCATCAGCGTGTCTATCGCGGAGATACCGGTGTGTATGAAGTCGCGCGGGTACTGGCGCGCCATCGGGTTGAGCGGCAGCCCGTTGATGTTGACGCGCTTGCCTCCGTATATCTCGCCGCAGCCGTCGCGCGGCTCGCCGAGTCCGTTGAAGGTGCGCCCGAGCATGTACTTCGAGAGATGCACCTCGAGCGGCTTGCCGAGGAAGCGCACCTTCGTCGTGTTCGGAACGAGGTCGCCGGTGCCGGTGAAGACCTGCACGAGCGTCGCCTTTTCGCTGAGCGATTTTACCTGTCCGTGGCGGACCCTGCCGCTCGCGTCGCGGATGTCCACCAGCTCGCCGTAGCCGACGCCGGTCACGTTCTCTATGAGTATGAACGGCCCTTCTATATCTTTTACGCCAATATATTCAGCCTGCGGCATCGTTATTCACTCCTCAGCTTTTTCGTGCGCTCCGCGGCGACGCGGTCGAGGTGCTCCATGATGCGCCCGCGCACTCTTTCGAATCCGTTCTCGTCCTCGGGCGGAAGCTCGCGAAGGTGCGTAATCGCGTCCACGGACTCGTCCTCTCTTATAAGCGAGATGGGGATGTCCTTATGGACGAGGTCGAGAGCCTTGTGGTAGAAGTCGAGGATGACGGAGAGTATCTCGAACCCCTTGATGGGCGGCGAGTATGAGTCCGCCGTGAAGGAGTTCTGCTGCAGGTATCCGTTCTTGATGAGGAAGGCCGTGAAGGCGACGAGCCTCTGGTCGTCGGGAAGCACGTCTTCGCCGACGAGCTTGATGACCTGCTGTATCTTATTGTCCTCCGCGAGGATGTTGCGCACTTCGTCGCGTACCTCGCCCCAGCGCGGGTCGACGTTCGCGCAGAACCAGCCGTCGACCTCGGCGGCGTACTCGCTGTAGGAGTCCGTCCACGATATCGCGGGGTAGTGGCGCGCGTTCGCGAGGTTCTTGTCGAGCCCCCAGAAGCAGCGGATGAATCGCTTCGTGTGGCGCGTGACAGGCTCGGTGAAGTCGCCGCCCGGAGGCGAGACCGCGCCGATGATGCTGACGCTGCCGTTCTCTCCGCCTATCGTGACTACGCGGCCCGCGCGCTCGTAGAATTCGGCGAGGCGGCTCGGAAGGTAGGCGGGGAAGCCCTCTTCAGCGGGGATTTCCTCAAGGCGTCCGGAGAGCTCGCGCAGAGCCTCGGCCCAGCGCGAGGTGGAGTCCGCCATGATGGCCACGTCGTAGCCCATGTCGCGGAAATATTCCGCTATCGTGATGCCGGTGTATATCGACGCTTCGCGCGCCGCGACGGGCATGTTCGAGGTGTTCGCTATCAGTATCGTGCGCTCCATGAGCGGGCGGCCCG
>UQVV01000241.1 GCA_900544635.1 uncultured Cloacibacillus sp.
CTCGTGTACATGCGCGGCGCGGTGCGAAAAAGCGCCGCCCTTTCGGACGGCGCGCGTTTCGTTATTTTTTCTTTTTTCGCAGAATCAGCGGGACTGCGGCGAGCAGCGCGAGCGCCGCGAAGCCCGCGGAGCATCCGCCGCCTCCGCCGCTTTCGGGCGAGGGCTCGGGTGCGTCGGCCGCGAGCGACATCCGCTCGAACTCGTCGGTGACGCCGCCGAAGAAGTCCGTTATCGCGGCGCGGTATATGTAGTCGCCGACTATTACGTAAGCGCCGCTGTTGCGTATCGAGGCCCGTCCCGTCGGCGCGGCTATCCAGCGGCCCGCGTCAAGCTCATAGTACGCGCCGTCGCCTATGGACTGCGCCGCGTTGTTCGTCCCTTCGAGCGCGACTAAAAATTCTCCGTAATAGCCGAAGGCCGCGCCGGTCCACGAGAACTCGCCCTCCTCTGGCGCGGGGCAGGGCGCGCCTTCCCACGCCGTTTCGCCGTCCAGGAACAGCGGCGTCGCGGCGTTTTCGCCCGTGCCTCCGAATACGGCTATCGTTCCATCTTTAGCTGTAAACATTGCTTCGTCCAGTTCTACGCGCGTCCCGCGCGCCGTAAGCTGCGGTGCTGTATAGAGCCTTTCCGCTTTCCCTTCGTCGACGGTGAGCCGCGACAGCGAGCCGTACGACGTCACGAGCAGGATGGATCCTCCGTCCTTAGCCGGAGCTGCAAAGAGAGCTTTTTCAAATGGCTGCATACCGGAGAGATAATCTCCCAGCTCCGTTATCGAAGTGACGTTCCAGCCGCCGTTTTCGTAGCGCGCGACGAGCACAGCGTCTCTTCCGTAATTCCGTATTACGGTCGGAGCTCCGTCGAAGAACGTCATAGCGACGCCGAGGCTGTAGCTGAGGTTCCCTTCTTTGTCCGTAATCTTATAAGGCAGCGGCTCAAGCTCGTGCCATTTGTTCTCCGCTATGCTGTAGGCGGCAAAGCGCGGCGACATGCTCTCCGCCTTGAAACAGCCGGTCATGTAGATGATTCCGTTTTCCTCGTCGGCCGCGAGCACGGCTTTGCGCACGTCGCCGAAGGGCGGCTTCGCAAGCGCGGCCCACTGAGACTTGACGTCGCTGAGCGACACGACGACGAGCCGTCCCCACTCGCCGTCGGGGCGCGTGACGGTGATTTCGCATTCGCCCGAGGGCGCGTCCGCGAGCTTCGCCGTTATTTTGCCGTCGCTCCACGATTCGGCTTCAAGCGTCCGCTCCGCGCCGCCGGCCGAGAGCGTCAGCGCGCCGTCCGCGCCGAAGAAGAAGCCCTCTATCGTGAGCGTTTCGCCTTCGAGCGAGGCCGAGTTTACGACGGGCGACGGGTCGTTGAGCGCCTTTTCGACGCTGAGCCTTCCGCCGGTCAGTATCTTGTCCTTCATCGACGGGATTTTCACCGTTCCGCCGATTATCCGCGCGCGCAGCTCGTCCGGCGTCAGCTCCGGGCGTATCGCCGCGAGCAGCGCGAGGCTTCCTGCCGCGGCGGGCGAGGCCATCGACGTGCCGTCCGACAACGTGTATCCGCTCGCGCTCCTGGCATATGCCGCTGCGCTGTGGAGGGACGGAGAGACAAACTTAGCATGACGATACGACCGCATCACAATAACTGTGTCTGCGCGCCGCCATAAAACTGTATCTTCCCATTACTGCAAATGTTTAACTCTGTATTTACATATTGACTTGATAGCTATTTTAGTGTATATATCAGATATAAGTTAAGAATTTTCCAATGCAGTAAGCTGTTTTATAGTTTTTTACGCAGTATTGCCCGACGAGAAGGCGGTGAAAATTATGAAGTACGCAGCAGAATACAACGACGCTTCGTGCAGGTTTGCGGCAAAATCCGGGGACGGCGGGCGTTGGCTTCCCGTTCGGGCACATCTTCTCGATACGGCAGGGATTATGGAGCGTCTCGTCCTCCGCTGGCTTTCTCCCTCCGCGGCGCGCGCAGTGTTCGAGGATCCTGCTGAGATTGTGCGGCTGTGCGTCTTTATTGCGATGGTTCACGATATAGGAAAGCTGACGCCGCTGTTCGAAGCTAAGATTTTATCGCAGTTGCCTGAAATCAGAAGCGATATATGTTCCAGGATAGTGGCAATTCCGGAACCGGGCCGTTTTATGGACGGGCGCTATTCTCCTCACGCGCTCGCGGGCGAGGCCATTTTGCTGCACCTCGGATGCCCGCCGGGAATCGCGGCTGTGGTAGGCGCGCATCACGGCAAGCCGCAGAAAGACGCCCGCGATCTGAAAAGTCAAATGAAGAAATTCGATGCGAACTATTACGGCTATCTGGAAGGCGGCGAGAATCGGGCGCTGTGGGAAGAGGCCTGGCGGCGCTGCTTCGAGCTGGCTCTCGACGCTGCCGGTTACGGCAGTGCCGGCGAGCTTCCGGCAATCGACGTAAAGTCGCAGGTGCCGCTCGCCGGGCTTCTGATAATGGCCGACTGGATTGCGAGCAACACGTTTTATTTCCCTCTAATAGACTGCGAGGAGACGATGGCTGCGCTGAGCTATCCCGACAGGGTGGAGCGCGCATGGGAGAAGCTTAATCTGCCCGCCCCATGGTCTCCGTGCTGTTTTTATATGGACGGCGAGGAATTTGAAGGCGGTTCAGCACAGGGTGAAGACCTGCTTATTGGCTCCGGTTCTATGATTGAGGGGTTCGAGGATGGATTAGTCGGACACAAAAAAGGAGAAGAAGTGACCTTAGACCTGACTTTTCCGGTAGATTATAGAGCAACAGAGCTGCAAGGAAAAGCAGTGCAGTTTAAGGTGAAAATTAACAGTATTTCTGTGAAGCCGGAGCTTACCGATGAATGGGCAGCGGCAAATACAGATTATAAAACTGTGGAAGAATTCAGAGCGGCAGAAAAAGAGGCAATGCAGAAAAGCATTGATTTAGAATATGAAGGTCAGGTGAAATCTGATTTGTTCTCTATGGTCGTAGAGGCAACAGAGTTTAAGGAATATCCGGAAGCTCTTTTAGAACAGGGCAAAAAGGACGTAAGGAAAAGACTTGACCAGATGTATCAGGCGCAGTTCCAGATGACTTTAGACGATTATGTAAAACAGCAGGGAATTTCTGAGGAAGAAGTAGAGCAGGTACTGACAGAGTCCGCACAGACTTATTTACAGCAGAATTTAATCGTACAGGCTATTTTCAACGCAGAAGGAATTG
>UQVV01000242.1 GCA_900544635.1 uncultured Cloacibacillus sp.
AGGCTGCAATGCTGCACGTGCATTGACGAGCCGCATCAGGTAAAAGAGCAGAGCATGAAAGTCCCTCCTTGTTTAACAGATAAAGCGAAATCCCCCGCGGCTGATATTTTTTAAACGCGAGGCGAAATCGCCGCTTTTTTTATAATATTATGGAAAGCACCTGCGGTCAAGAAAGTTTGTGCGTTGGGAGAATGTTAATCGGTAAACCTATTGCATAGCCGCGGTAATGTAGGACATTCGCCGGCGGCCGCGGCAACGTCCCCGCCCCGCGCTGTATAATTATGAAAATCTCAGCTTTTCGGCGTAAAGGGGGCGGCGGTTTGGAGTTTCGGGGGCGCGGGCGGCTGTTCAGCTACGGGCTGGCGGCGTCGGTTACTTTTATTTGGAGCGTCACCTTCGTATCGACGAAGTATCTGCTTGGCTGGCTTGAGCCGGGGGAGATTCTGCTTTACCGCGTCGCCGTCGCTTACGCGCTTTTCGTTGCGTTCAGCCCGCGGCCGCTGCCTCGCGCGGGGCTGCGCGAGGAGCTGCGTTTCGCCGCGGCGGGGCTGCTCGGCGTGACGCTATACTTCCTCTGCGAGAACACGGCGCTCTCGTACAGCACGGCCTCGAACGTCGCGCTCATCGGCGGCACGGCGCCGCTCATCACCGGCATTGCGGCGCATTTCTTTACGAAGAACGAGAAGCTCTCGCGCGCCTTCGCGGCGGGCAGCGTCCTCTGCCTCGCGGGGATTTTCCTCATCATCTGCAACGGGCATTTCGTGCTGAAGCTCAATCCGCTGGGCGACGTCATCGCGCTCTGCGGGGCCTGCGTATTCGCGGCCTACAGCCTTATCGTGAAGGGGACGGGCGCGGATTACACGCCGGTGCAGATTGTGCGCAAGATGCTTTTTTACACGCTGTTGTCGCTGCTCGCGCTCGCCGCGACGCCGGTCATCGACCTGCATCCCGCGCAGCTCGCGCGCCCGTCGGTTGCGGCGAATATTCTTTTCCTCGCGCTTTTCGCCTCGGCCTTCTGCACGTGGGCGTGGAACATCGTGATATGGAACCTCGGCGCGGTGCGGGCGAACAACCTTATCTACATCACGCCGCCGCTGACGATGCTCTTTTCCGCGCTCGTGCTTGGCGAGCGCATAACGCCCTTCGCGGTAGCGGGCGGCGCGCTGATTCTCAGCGGCGTGTATATTTCGCAGAGAGTAAAGAAGTAACGGCGCGCGTTCGTCTGCGCCGCGCCGCATGTTCGTAAAGCCATGCTTTTATTTTGCGCTCGTCCCGCTGTTTCAGAAAACGCGGCGATTTGACGCCGCGCGCTTCGACGGGCGCGGGGTTTTCGCGGCCTTGCGCTAAGGCCGTTTTTTACGCTCCGCGGTTCGCGAAAGATATGCTGCCTAAATTTTCACGCCCTTTCGCAAGGCGCGAAAAAGTGCGCGGCCCGGCTGGAAGCGGAGGAAAGCCGGGCCGCGCGTCAGAATGAGGGCCGTTGGGTTAACGTTTTACGCTCGCGTCGTTTTTGAGCATCCTGTAGGAGGCTATCGCCTGGAGCACGACGACGAGCGCGGCGGGGGCCGCGGCGAGCGAGACTATCGCGCGCAGGCCGTCGATTTTCGCGAAGGTTATGACTATCCACGCTATGAGCCCCATGACTACGCCCCAGCCGAGCTTGAGCATTACCGGCGCTTCTTCCTCGCCCTTCATCGCGTCGGAGGTGGTGCACATCATCGCGACTGTCGAGGTCATCGCGTCCGCCGTCGTGCAGAACGAGAGGACTATGACGACGAAGAAGGCCGGGACTGTGATTTTCGCGAGCGGCAGGAAGTTGAGGAAGGCGAACATCGCGGCCTCGACGCCCTTTTCGCTGAGTATCTTCGCTATGCCGAGGTTCTGGACTACTTCCATGTGTATCGCGGTGCCGCCGAAGAGGGTGAACCATACCATTCCGAAGGCCGAGGGCAGCAGCAGGTTCATGACTGCAAACTGGCGGACGGTGCGCCCGTAGGCCATGCGCGCGAGGAACATGCCGGTGACGGGGGCCCAGGCGTACCATATCGCGAAGAAGAAGAGCGTCCAGATGCGCGGGAAGCTGTCGCCGCTTATCGGCGCGAGGAAGAGGTGGCGGCTGAAGAATGACTCGATGTAGTTCGCGAGCGCCTCAAGGCCGAGGTTGATGTTGAATATCGTCGGCCCGACTATGAAGACGAAGCCGAGGAATACGAAGAAGAGCTTGCCGTTGATGTCGCTGATGAACCTCATGCCGCGCTTGATGCCGGCGCAGCTCGAGGCGGTGTATATCGCTATCATCAGCAGCGATATGATTCCCCACGAGACGCGCGTCGAGGGCACGCCGAACTGCGAGTCGAGGCCGCTCGCGACCTGGAGCACGCCTTCGCCGAGCGAGGTGACGATGCCGCCCGCGAGCGAGAAGATGATGAAGGCGTCGAGTATCTGTCCCCAGAAGCCTTTCATGCGCTCGCCGAAAATCGGGATGAAGGCCGAGCTTATCGTGCGCGGGGCCTTCATGTTGTAGAAGGCGTAGGCGCAGGAGATTCCGCATACGGTGTACATCGCGTAGGGCGTCAGCGTCCATTCGAGGAATATCTGCGCGAGCGAGAAGCGCGCCGCCTCTTCGGAGAAGGGCACTATGCCGAGGGACTTCGGCGGGTTCATGAACTGCATGACGGGCTCCGCCGCGCCCCAGAAGACTACGCCGATCGCTATTCCGGCGCAGAGCGTCATCGCGAACCAGTTCCAGTAGCTGTATTCGGGCTGCGCGTCCAGGCCGCCGAATTTTATGTCGCCGTAGCGCGAGAACATGAGGAAGAGCGTCAGCAGGCAGACGAGCAGCGCCGCGAGCGCGTAGAACCATCCGAAGGTGTCGAGCGCCATGTCGAAGAGGTGCGACAGGAAGGCTATCGCCTTAGTTTCGTTGCGCATCCCGATGACGAGGCTGTAGGCCGCCGCTATGGTAAGCAGGACGAACGGCGGGAGAAAGGCGTAGATTCGTATATTCTTCATAATGTTTCCCTCTCTTTCATAAAAATGCCGCACGGCAGAATTTTATAGAAGATTAACTTTATATACGATAGACCCTACATTTCGTCACCCCGCGCTCCGACGCGGGGTCCAGATACCGTCTTGAAAGTCAAACATAAATGTAAGGCATCTCACTGTCTTTCGACAGCATCACCATAACTCTGCGGCAT
>UQVV01000243.1 GCA_900544635.1 uncultured Cloacibacillus sp.
GTCTCCTACAAGCTGGACATTGCCTTCAGCGTCAATCTGGAAAATAGTTGTCTTGTCTCCGCTGGACGTAGCAATTTTGAACGCATCAGCCAGAATAGCAAACTCGGAGCCGCCGATGTTGCTGTTGGTTATGCCTATCCCCGCGACATTGCCGTTGACATCGAGCAGCAGCGAGTAGGTCGCCGTGACGGCCTCTATCGTCGCCTGCATCTCCTCGTCTGTAATGCTCTGCCACGCCGCGCCGTCCCACTGGCGGTATTGTCCTGTCGCGTATTCCCAGATGTCGCCTATCTGCGGATTATCCGGCGCCGTCGCCTGCTGCGATATGGTGACAGAGCGGGCGACTACCTGCATGAGCTGCTGCAGCGTCGCGATACTACCGTTGAGCTGCGCGGCGAGCAGCGTACGCGCCTCGGCTTCGGCCAGCAGGCCCTCGACGACTTCGGTGCTTAATTCTTGTATGGCAATCGCCGCGGTCGTGCGGTTTTCTTCCTCATTTATGGAGTTCGTGAGGTTTGCTTCCGCGAGCGTGCGCATTTCGGAGACAAGACGTTCAAGCTGCGGCACGAGCTTGCTCGGCTGGATGGACTGCTCGGGGATCTGCTGCGCCGGCAGCGCCTCGCTCGTCACGGATATGACCGCCGAGAACTCGCTTTCGTTCTTCGCAACGTCGACGGCCTTGAGCTTGTACCACGCTGTTTGGAGCACATAGAGATTGCTGTCGACGTACTCCTGCGAGAAGCGCGGCGAAATGCCAATTTTCTCGAAATCGTCCGCGTCGTCCGCCGCGAGCGATAGACGTCTATATGGTCGAGGTCGCCGTCCGGCGGGTCTATCCACGTTATCATCGCACAGCGGAAGCCGCCGAGCCCCTGCAAGTTCGTCGGCACCGCCGGCGGGACCGTATCGCCGTGGAGTATGCGGCTCGTCGTCTGGCCCGCGCTGCGCACGCCGAGGCGGCTGACGGTGTAGACGCGCACGTAGAGCGTGTCGCCTATGTTGCCGGTGCAGGGCAGATAATACTCTGTCGAGCCTTTCGGCAACGTGCCGCCCGCCACCCACGCGACCTCCGAGCTGTAGCGGTACCAGAGCTCAAGCGTCTGATAGCTCTCCGGCGGCGTCCATGTGATTTTCGCGATGAGGTTATAGCTGCCGTCTTGGAGCGTCTCAAGCTGCTCCGTGATTGTGAGGTCCTCCACGTCGTCCGGTTTGTAATTGGTCGTGAGGCTCGTGTCGATATGGACCGGCACCTCCATGACGCTGTCGTCATATATCTCAGGGATATACTCGGAGCATGTGACGGTCATCACGTCATTGCCGTTATCCTTGACGGAAAGCACGCGGAAGGGCTTGTTCACCCAGCCCGTGAAGTCCTCGAAGGAGACCGTCAGCACCTCGCCGGGCTGAATGTCGCAGTCCTTGAAGCTGACACCGAAGGAGCAGAAATTCCGCACCAACATCGACGACTTGAGCAGATAGTACCCCATGTGGCCGACCTGTCCGGAGCGCGTGACGCCGAGCAGCGAGACGGACTTCTCGACGACGCCGCGGATGGCGATGTCGTCCGAATCCTGGAATACGTCGGTCACACGCTCATAGTTGTTGTCGGGGTCCACCCAGTCGACCGTGATGCGGTTGCAGACGTCCTCGTCCGCGGCCTGCCAGAATGTGAAGCTGTTCTCCGTGATGTTCCCCGGCGTGATGCTGCGGCTGTAGGTCGAGACGGGCGCGTCGATGTAGATTTCGAGCTTGTTGGTCTGCACTATATAGCCGCGACAGACCGCGAGGAAGTCCGTGAGCACATCGCGAATCGGGCGGCTCGAGTCCATTACAAAATCGAGCTGGAAGCGCGGCCCGTACTCGACGGTGCCGTCGCAGTAGTTCGCGGCCGCGAGCGCGCAGGCGTAATCTATCTTGTCCCAGTTCGGATGCGTGTACGCCCCCGTGCTGTCGACCGCGCCCATGCCCATGCCGTAGCGCGGGTGACAGAGTATGTCGAGGATTATCCATATCGGATTACGGCTGTAGGCGAAGCCGTTCGGCGTCCAGACCTTCATGCCCTCGACGATGCTCGTTATCGTCGGCGTGCCGTTGAGGTTCTCCTGCGCCTTGAGCGTCAGGCAGATGAGCGCCACATTGTCGGGATAAGGGCGTGCGCCGGAGGGGTCGCGGCTGTCGTGTGTCGCTGCGGTCGTATCGGTGTACGTTGTGACGGAGCAGCCTTCGAGCTCGGCGGGGTTCTGGTCGTTCGCCATGACGCCGGTGATGGCGTTGACGCCTCCCTCGCCGACGAGGATATATAAGTCCTGGACTTCCTTCTTGTCGTTGTTGAACGCCTGATAGATTATATTTCCGGCCACACGGCACTTGCCGTATATGACGTATATCGGCACGAGCTGCGACATAGTGTTAGATATCGGCCCAAAGCTGTAGTTCGGCGAGCTCGACAGGTCCATGCTATCGTGCGACGCGAAGAGGCTGCCGAGCGACGCGCCAAGCGCGATAGCGCCGAAAGCGGTCGTGACTATCCCAGCCGCGATCAAGCCTCCGGAAAACGCCCAGCCGACAAGAGCACCTATAGCGGCAGTTACCATAGCCGCACCTCCTTGATACGATAAATTCCCGCTGTAATGCGGCGGTACGGCAAACTGTAGCGAGTCAGTCTGCTCGTGCCGCCGCGCGGAACGTGAATAAATTCTGTCTCGCTGACGAATGTCCCGAGATGGTAATATGGCGCGAAGCGCATGAGAAGCACCGCACCGCGCGCCGGGAATTGAATCCGCTCGCCTATCTGTTCCAGCACCGCCTCGATGTCGCGCGAACGGCGCTCGTAATCCTCGGCGCTGTAAGGCCAAAGTTCAAGCGGCACGTCGATGCCGGAGATTTCGCGCTGCGCCATCGCGGCGAGCTTCAGACACTCGACCTCGCCGGGGCCGAAGCCCCACGGAAGGCCTATGAGATTGTTCAGGCTCATGTTCTCAGATTCAGCTCCCTCGGATCCTTCGCGCTCGGGATATACGGGAACAACGACGTCCAGCATATCCGGCGCGGGACCTTATTCATGCTGTCAAAGCCCTGCGACACGACCGCGTCAATGGAGGTCTGTCCAATCGTTATGCTGCGTATTTTCCCGCAGAACTTGAGCGTCGCGCCGGTGTCCGAGTCAAGAGTGTCCTCAAATCCCAGATACAC
>UQVV01000244.1 GCA_900544635.1 uncultured Cloacibacillus sp.
CCTCCTTAGTCATTTTTTCCGTTTCGTTCTCTTCGTTGAGCTTCGCCAGTATCCTCTTTGCGAGCGCGGGGCCGATGCCCGGGGCGGCGGCGAGCTCCTCCGGCGGCAGGTCTTTAATCGCGCGCACGCTTCCGAACTTCGTTATCAGCATCGCCGCCTTCGCGCGCCCTATGCCGGGCACTTCCTCTATCTTGCTGCGCGTGAAGCTCTTGCCGCGCCGCGTCCTGTGCGACGTTATCGCAAAGCGGTGCGACTCGTCGCGCACGTGCTGCAAAAGGCGCAGCACGGGGTCGGTGTGGTCGAGCCGCACCGGCTCCTTCTGATTCGGCATATAGACCTCCTCGAACTCCTTCGCGAGCGAAATTATCGGGATGTTGTGTATGCCTAAGTCGTCGAGCGCCTGCATCGCGAACTCGAGCTGCACGGGGCCGCCGTCTATAAGTATAAGCTGCGGCAGAGGCTCCTGCCCTTCGAGGCAGCGTTTGTAGCGGCGCGTCAGAGTCTCCTTCATCGAGCGGAAGTCGTCTATCCCCTCGACGGTGCGGATGTTGAACTTGCGGTAGAGCGACGGGTTCGGATATCCCTGCTCGAATACGACCGCGACGCCGACGGTGAAATTTCCCGCGCTGTGCGAAATGTCGAAGCCGTCTATGCGCCACGGCAGCACGGGAAGATGGAAGGTCTTCTGCATAGAGTTGAGGACTTCCCAGAAATTGTCCTTGCCCGACGGAATTTCGGGAATCGTGTTCTGCTGACGGCTGACGCGCCAAATCGCGCGTATCGTGTCGCGCAGATGCGCCGCCTCCTCGAACTTCAGCTCGCGCGCCGCCTTGTCCATGCGTTTGCGCAGACGCTCGACGAGCTCCGCGCCGTGCCCCTGGAGCAGAAGCGCCACGTCGGCGACGCGGTCGCGGTACTCGTTCTCGGTGCAGAGGCCGCAGCACGGCGCGAGGCAGCGTCCGAGGGAATACTTCATGCATGGACGCCCGTTCTGCGGCTTCGCCTCCGCGCCGCCGCACGAGCGCAGCGGCAGGTATCTCTCGACGAGACGCAGCAGCGCGCGCACCTCGCTGACGCGCACGTACGGGCCGATGTAGACCGCGCCGTCGTCCATCTTGACTCGGGTCACGATTATGCGCGGGTGCTTCTCCGCCGTTATTTTTATATAGGCGTAGCGCTCGTTCATCTTTAGGTCTACGTTGAAGAACGGCTGATAGAGCTTGATGAGCCTGTTCTCCAGGATCAGCGCCTCTATCTCGCTCTCCGTGCGCATCGTCGAGATATCGCGTATCGTATCGACGAGCTTGTTCAGCCGCGGCGAGGCGTGCGTGTGACGGAAGTACGACGATACGCGCTTGCGCAGCGACTTCGCCTTGCCGACGTAGATAATCTCGCCGTTCTCGTCGCGCATCAGATAGACGCCCGGACGGTCTGGAAATCCTTTCACGAATTTTATAAGCTCTTCTTTATTCAAAGAATTGATTCCTTTCATTGCTTAAAGTTCAGCATTACTTGATATAATAACACAGTTGAGAAAGAACGTATCGCGGAGGTGCGAGTTAAATAATGTCTTTAACAGTCTACAACGATCTTACGAGAAAAAAAGAAACTTTCGTCCCCGTAGAGCCGGGCAAGGTGCGCTTCTACGTCTGCGGGCCGACCGTCTACAACTTCTTCCACATCGGCAACGCGCGGCCTTTCGTACTCTTCGACGTGTTCCGCCGCTACCTTGAAAGCATCGGCTACGAAGTGACCTACGTCCAGAACTTTACCGACATCGACGACAAGATGATAAACCGCGCGAACGAGATGGGTATCACCGTCGCCGAGCTCGCGGAGAAATATATCGCGGAGTACTACGCCGACGCCGACGCTCTCGGCATCCGCCGCGCAACGGTCAACCCGCGCGCAACGCACGAAATTCCCGCCATCATCGACATAATAGAAAAACTTATCGAAAAAGGCCACGCCTATGAAGCGGACGGAGACGTTTACTTCAGCGTGCCGAGCTTCCCCGAGTACGGCAAGCTCTCGAAGCAGAGCCTCGAAGAGCTCAACGCCGGCGCGCGCATCGAGGTCGACGAGCGCAAGAAAAGCCCGCTCGACTTCGCGCTCTGGAAGGCCGCGAAGCCCGGCGAGCCGTTCTGGGAGAGCCCTTGGGGCAAGGGACGCCCCGGCTGGCACATCGAATGCAGCGCCATGTCCACGAAATACCTCGGCAAGACCATCGACATCCACGGCGGCGGCAGCGACCTCATCTTCCCGCACCACGAGAACGAGATAGCGCAGTCCGAATGCGCGAACGACGCGCAGTTCGTCAAATACTGGCTGCACAACGCCTACCTGCTCATCGACAAAGAGAAGATGTCGAAGTCGCTCGGCAACTTCCTCACCGTGCGCGACGCGCGTGAAAAGATAAGCCCGCTCGTCCTGCGCTTCTTCCTTATGAGCGTACACTACCGCTCGCCGCTCAACTTCTCGCAGGAAGGGCTCGACCACGCGAAGGCGGCGCTCGAACGGCTCAACAACTGCCGCACCGACATGCTCTTCGCGCTCGACAACCGCCCCGCAGGCGAAGCAGACGCAGCGCTGCGCGAAGCGGTCAAAACAGCACAAGAAGGCTTCACAGAATCGATGGACGACGATTTCAACACCGCCGGAGCTTTCGGCAGCATTTTTGAAATGGTGCGCGCCGTCAACGTCCACCTCACAGAGCATAAAGAAATAGACGTAGAAGGGCTGCGTGAGGCCGAGGCGTTCTTTGAGAAGACAAACAAAATTCTCGGCTATCTGCCAGAGGAGCAGAAAGCGAACGACGAAGACGCTGAAATAGACGCGCTCGTCGCCGAACGCGCCGAAGCGAGAAAGGCGAAGAACTTCAAACGCTCCGACGAAATCCGCGACATGCTCGCCGCAAAAGGCATCGTCATAGAAGACACCCCGCAGGGCCCGCGCTGGAAGAGGAACATATAACTCAGCCGAAAAACCAAACGACAGAAGCAGTCCCCCGCATCCGAAGCGGGGGATTTTTATGTTTGGAGCATGACGGAAAGTTACAGTACATACCTAATGCGTTTCACACAGTCGTACTCATCGCATTCCAGACAAACTTTAAAAAAGCTGCGCCGTGCCGGAGAGATGGGCTGAAATAAGCTTGGCCCCC
>UQVV01000245.1 GCA_900544635.1 uncultured Cloacibacillus sp.
AAAAAAAGCGGGGAAGAGGCACAAGTCCTCTTCCCCGCCATGCGAACGCTTCGTCCTGCGGCCTAGTGGCAGCGGATGCCCGTCAGCAGATGGGCCATCTTTTCCTTCTTGGTACGCAGGTAGGATTCGTTTTCGGGGCAGGCTTCGATCTCGATGGGCACGCGTTCCACGATCTCCATGCCGTAACCGGACAGGCCCACGATCTTCTTGGGGTTGTTGGTCAGCAGGCGGATCTTGGTGATGCCGAGGTCCACGAGGATCTGGGCGCCGGTGCCGTAGTCGCGCAGGTCATCGGGGAAGCCCAGCTTGCGGTTGGCTTCCACGGTGTCGTAGCCCTCGTCCTGCAGGGCATAAGCGCGGATCTTGTTGGCCAGGCCGATGCCGCGGCCTTCCTGACGCATGTAGAGCAGCACGCCGCGGCCCTCGCGCTCTATCATCGACATCGCCGTATGAAGCTGCGGACCGCAGTCGCAGCGCAGCGAGCCGAGCAGGTCTCCGGTGAAACACTCGGAATGTACGCGGGTCAGCACCGGCTCGTCGCCCGATATATCGCCCTTGACGAGCGCTATATGCACCGCGCCGGGATTGTCTCCGTACGGGCTCGTGTATGCGTGGCAGACGAAATCTCCCCACTGCGTCGGCATGGGGACCGTGACTTCTTTTTTGACGAACTTCTCGCGCATTACGCGGTAACGGATGAGCTCCTCTACCGAGATTATCTTCAGCCCTTCGCGCGCCGCGAACTCCAGAAGCTGCGGAAGGCGCGCCATGCTGCCGTCTTCGTTCATTATCTCGCAGATCACGCCAGCTGGGTTGAGTCCAGCGAGGCGCGTTATGTCGACGGCAGCCTCTGTGTGGCCTGCGCGCTGGAGAACGCCTCCTGGGCGCGCCGCGAGCGGGAAGATGTGCCCGGGTTTTCTGAAGTCACCGCCGATCGACTGCGGGTCGGCTAGAGCGCGGGCCGTCAGCGCGCGTTCCGCCGCCGAGATGCCAGTCGTGGTGCCGTGCAGCTTGTCTACCGAGACGGTGAAGGCCGTGCAGTGGGCGTCCGTGTTGTGTTCGACCATCGGCTCCAGGCCGAGGCGCTGCGCCTGCGCGCATGAGATAGGCACGCAGACGAGGCCGCGCGCCTTTGTTATCATGAAATTGATATCCTCCGGACGGCAGAAGTCAGCCGCCATGACGAGGTCGCCTTCGTTTTCGCGGTTCTCGTCGTCGGCGACGATTATCATTTTTCCGGCTTTTATATCGGCTATAGCTTCTTCTATGGTGTTGAACATTCGATGCCTCCCAACTCAGTTCCAGCCATACTCGTTTAGTTTATCCCAAGTGAGAGAATTTTTCATCTTTCCGCTTTCTTTTTTTTCTCCGAGCGCGGCTTCGACGAATTTCTTCACGTATTTCCCTATCATGTCGGTCTCTATGTTGACCCTGTCGCCCGTGCGGAGGGCGCCTATCGTCGTCTCCGCGAGCGTCGTCGGTATGACGCCGACCGAGAAGAATTCCGCCTCCGCGTCTATGACGGTGAGGCTGACGCCGTCTATCGTGACGGAGCCCTTCTCCACTATCCCGTCGAGCAGCCGTTCGTCCGCCGTGAAATATATCTTGCGCGTATCGTTGAGCGCCTCTATCTTCGAGACCTCCGCGACGCCGTCCACGTGGCCCGCGACGAGATGCCCGTCTACACGCGTGTCGAGGCGCATCGCGCGTTCGAGGTTCACGCGCGCGCCGGTGCGCAGCCCGCCGAGCTTCGTGCGCGCGAGCGTCTCCGGCATCATCTGCACCTTGAACGAATTGGCGTCCATGAACGTGACGGTCTGGCAGGCCCCGGATATCGCGACGGAATCGCCGTGCCGCAGCTCGGGCGCTATCGCGGGCGCGTATATCGAAAGCTCCGTAACGTCGCCGAGCGGCGTTATCGTGACTACCGTGCCGACAGTCTCTATAAGTCCGGTGAACATGCAAACACTCCTCTGACGAGCAGATCTTCGCCGCAGCGCGAAACCTCGCGGATTTTCAGCTCCGGCACGCCGCCCATCGAAGCGAAGGCGGCGCCGTCGGCGAAGGAGGGGCCGCGCCCCATTATCTTCAGGGCCGCGAAGAGCGCGAGCTCGTCGCAGAGCCCGGCCTTGACGAAGGCCCCGGCGACGCCGGCTCCCGCCTCGACCATCAGATAGTTTACACCATCGCGGCAAAGTTTATCCAGAACGGCGGCGAGGAAATTATCCTCCGCGAGATATTCGACGTGCGCGCCCGCGCGTTTGAGCGCCTCGCCTTTGTCGCGCGGCGCGGAGTCGAGCGCGAATATTGAAACGCCGCCGCCCTCCAAAATTTTCGCGTCAAGCGGCGTGCGCAGCCGCCTGTCGAGAATCACGCGCAGCGGCGTGCGCCCCGGCGCGTCGCGCACCGTGAGCTGCGGGTCGTCCGCGAGCACCGTGCCGATGCCGGTCAGCACCGCGTCGCTCTCCGCGCGCATCGCGTGGACCATCGAACGCGACTCCGGCCCCGTTATCCATTTGCTCTCGCCGTTTTCAAGCGCGATTTTCCCGTCGAGCGAGGCGGCGATTTTCAGCGTCACCCACGGGCGTCCGTGCGTCATGCGGCGGATGAAGCCGCGGTTCATCCAGCGGCATTCGTCCTCGAGCACGCCGGCCTTGACCGCAATGCCGGCCTTTTCGAGCTTCGCGAAGCCGCCGCCGTCGACCTTCGGGTTCGGGTCGCGCATCCCGGCAACGCAGCGAGCGACGCCGCGTTCTATCAGAAGGTCGGCGCAGGGCGGCGTCTTGCCGTAATGCGAGCACGGCTCGAGCGTCACGTAGGCCGTCGCTCCGCGCGCGGCGTCTCCCGCGTCGCGCACTGCGTTCACCTCGGCGTGCGGGCCGCCGTATTTCTGATGCCAGCCGCGCCCGACTATCTCACCGTCGCGCACGAGCACGCAGCCGACCCTCGGGTTCGGGCTGCACTCCATGCCGCGCGCGGCCAGCTCGAGCGCGCAGCTCATATAATATTCGTCAATCTTGCTTTGCGGCAGCGCCATCGACACGCGCCTCCTTAGTCATTTTTTCCGTTTCGTTTTCCTCGTTGAGCTTCGCCAGTATCCTCTTTGCGAGCGCGGGGCCGATGCCCGGAGCGGCGGCGAGCTCCTCAGGCGGC
>UQVV01000246.1 GCA_900544635.1 uncultured Cloacibacillus sp.
GAGTTCGGGTTCGCCTCGACGGTCACTTCCGCCTCCGGCGCGAAGTCGAAGAACTCTTCGAGCGTTTCAATCAGCTCGTCCCAAGCGAGCGGCGGGAGCGCGGTCGGCGTGCCGCCGCCTATGTAGCAGGTGCCGAGCGTAAACCGCCCGAGCTCCGCGCGGCGCAGGGCGAGCTCTTTTTTCAGCGACGCGAGGTAAAGCTCGAAGTCGCCCGCCCGCGGCGGCGCGCTCTCGAAGGCGCAGTAGTTGCACTTGCGCTCGCAGAAGGGCACGTGAACGTAGAGCGAGCGGCACGAAGCGCCATCTTTCGCCATCCCGTCGCGCGTGCCTGCAAAAAAGCCGCCGTTGTCGTGCGCGGCGGCTTCATGAGTATTTTTATCCGTTTGACTAAATTTATTTGTCATCGGCTTTCGTTACGTCCATGAAGGCGAGGAAGGCCTCCTGCGGAATCGAGACGCGCCCGACCTGCTTCATGCGCTTCTTGCCTTCCTTCTGCTTTTCGAGCAGCTTGCGCTTTCGCGTCACGTCGCCGCCGTAGCATTTCGCGAGAACGTCCTTGCGCACGGCCTTTATGTTCATGCGCACGATGACCTTCTTGCCGACGGCGGCCTGCACCGGCACTTCGAAGAGCTGGCGCGGGATAAGTTCCTTGAGCTTGCCGACGACGGCGTGGCCTCTGTGGTAGGCCTGGTCGGCGTGGCAGATGAAGGAGAAGGCGTCGACCGGCTCCTCCTGGAGCAGGACGTCGACCTTCACGAGGTTCGCGGCGCGGAAGCCGATGTGCTCGTAGTCGAGCGAAGCGTAGCCGCGTGTGCAGGATTTCAGCCTGTCGTGGAAGTCTAGGATGAACTCCGCGAGCGGCATGTCGTAGGTCAGGCGCACGCGCTCCGGCGTGATGTAGTCCATGCCGACGTATGTTCCGCGCTTCTCCTGGCAGAGCTGCATCGCCGCGCCGACGAACTGCTCGGGCATGAATATCGAGAGCTTTATGTACGGCTCGCGTATCTCCTCGATACGGCCCGGATCAGGGAAGTCAGAGGGACGGTGCGCCTCTATGACATCGCCGTTCGTCAGCACTATCTGGTAGACGACGTTCGGAGCGGTCGCAACGAGGTCGACGCCGAACTCGCGGTTGAGCCGCTCCTTCGCAATTTCCATGTGCAGCAGGCCGAGGAAGCCGCAGCGGAAGCCGAAGCCGAGCGCCGCAGAGTTCTCCGGCTCGAAACTTATCGCCGAGTCGTTGATCTGTAATTTTTCGAGCGCCTCGCGCAGCTGGTTGATGTCCTCGCGCTCGACGGGGTAGAAGCCGCAGAAGACGACTGGCTTCACCTTTTTGTATCCCGCGAGCGGCTCGGCGGCGGGTGAGGCGGCGTCCGTTATCGTATCGCCGACGTGCGCCTCGTCTATCGTCTTTATGCTCGCGCAGATGAAGCCGACCTCGCCTGGGCCGAGGCTCTCGACCTTCACCATCTCCGGCTTGAATACTCCGACCTCGTCGAGCTGATAGCTCTGACCGGTCGCCATGAAGCGCACCGTCTTTCCAGCCGAGAGCGTGCCGTTGACGACGCGCACATAGCATATGACGCCCTTGTAGTTGTCGTAGACGGAGTCGAAAATCAGCGCCTGAAGCGGCGCGTCCGCGTCGCCCGCCGGCGCTGGGATGTCGCGCACGATGCGCTCGAGCAGCTCCGGCACGCCCTCGCCCGTCTTCGCCGAAATCATCACGGCGTCGTCGGCGTTGATGCCGATGATGTCTTCGAGCTCCTTTTTGACCTGGTCGGGGTGCGACGAGGGAAGGTCTATCTTGTTGAGCACCGGCACGAGCTCGAGGTCGAGGTCCGCCGCGAGGTAGCTGTTGGCCACAGTCTGCGCCTCGACGCCCTGCGACGCGTCGACGACGAGCACCGCGCCTTCGCATGCCGCGAGCGAGCGCGAGACCTCGTAGGAAAAGTCGACGTGGCCCGGCGTGTCGATGAGGTTCAGCACATAGGTGCGCCCGTCGCCCGCCTTGTAGTTCATGCGCACGGGGACGGACTTTATCGTTATGCCGCGCTCGCGCTCGAGGTCGAGCATGTCGAGCAGCTGCGCCTTCATGTTGCGCTTGTCTACCGTGCCCGTCGCTTCGAGCAGACGGTCTGCGAGCGTCGACTTGCCGTGGTCGACGTGGGCGATGATGCTGAAATTTCTGAGATTCTCCAGTTTCATAAAAATTCTTCACTCCCTGCAAATCCACACTGTATTTTATCCGATAAGGCGAGTTTGCGGCAATGATAAATTTCGCGCGCGCATGATAAAATAAAAAGAGCGCGCCTCGCGGCGGCGAAAAAATTTTCTCTCGAAGGCGTTGGACGAATGGCGGAAAAAAGACGCTTCATAAACAACACGGACATTGGACAAAATTTTCTCATAGACGAATCGGTCGTCGCCTACACGGTGAAGCGCGCCGCGGTGACGCCGGACGACGTGATTCTCGAAATCGGCCCGGGCGGCGGCATACTGACGCGCGGGCTGCTTTCGGCTGGGCCGCGCGCGCTCTGCGCCGTCGAGGTGGACGAGCGGCTGCGCGACGGCCTCGAGGCCCTCGCCTCGCGCGACGGGCGGCTGCGCCTCTTCTGGGGCGACGCCGTGCGCTTCGACTACCGCGCGGAACTGCCGGAAACTCCGACGAAGATAGTCGCGAACCTCCCGTACCACATCACGACGCCTATTCTGTGGGCTTTCCTTGAAAAGCTCATCCCCGCGGGCGTCGGCTACATGCTGCTGATGGTGCAGCTTGAGTCAGCCGAGCGCATAGCGTCGCCCGAGCGTTCGCGCGCGCGCTCGCCGCTCGGCGTCACGGTCGAAGCCATGGGCGGCGCTGAAATTCTGCGCAAGGTCCCGCCGCAGGCCTTCCGCCCGCAGCCGCGCGTCAACTCCGCGCTCATAGAGATAAAGATAGAAAAGAACCGCGGGCTCGCGAACGACCGCACGTGGCGCGCGCTGCTCGCGCGCTCCTTCACTCAGCGGCGCAAGACCCTCGTCAACAACTGGACGGCGGGCTACGCGGATATCGACCGCGAACGCGCGCTCGCAATTCTCGACGCGCACGGCCTTTCCGCGACGGCGCGCGCCGAGGAGCTTCCGCTTGAAAAATGGTTCGAGCTCG
>UQVV01000247.1 GCA_900544635.1 uncultured Cloacibacillus sp.
GAAGCTCTACACCGAAGACGAAGAGAACGCCGAGGTCACTAAGAACTCCGCCCTCGTCGAATGCGAGAACTACTGCAAGATGACACGCGTCGAGGAGATCGCAGAATTCGCAAAGAAGATGGGCTATAAGAAGCTCGGCATAGCGTTCTGCGCAGGACTGTCCGAAGAGGCTGGAAAGCTCGGTGCGATACTTGAAAAATACTTTGAAATCGCGAGCGTAAACTGCAAGGTCTGCGGAGTGCCGAAGGCAGAGATCGGCG
The DNA here is from genome assembly GCA_900544635.1 of uncultured Cloacibacillus sp. Lineage (GTDB taxonomy): Bacteria > Synergistota > Synergistia > Synergistales > Synergistaceae > Caccocola > Caccocola faecigallinarum. The sequence goes on from UQVV01000247.1 coordinate 261, forward strand.
CGATGGAGAGCGAAATAGCCGGCAACATTTCGTGCAACCCGATAGAGCAGGCCGCTGTGCTTGCAGAGGCTAAGACCGACCTCAACCTGCTGCTCGGCCTCTGCGTAGGGCATGACGCTCTTTTCATCAAGTATTCGAAAGCGCCGGTCGTCCCGGTGGCGGCAAAAGACCGCGTCATTGCTCACAATCCCCTAGGCGCGCTGTACTGCTCTGCGATTTACAGGCGCATGATGAAAGATGCGTCAAAATATGCGGAAGAACACAATAAATAGGGCGTCATAAAAATACCTGATATAAGAGCCTATATTCTAGAATAAACAAAAAACTATTCTAAGAACCGGACTTAAATCCGGCAAGCGCGGATAGCCAGGAAGAACGTACGCTTCTCTAGACTATCCGCGTTATTTATTGCACCGTCTCGTATTTACGCGGCTTTCTTAAATTTATTTCGCGCCGCCCTTCCCCATCGAGTTGTACCGCTCGTAGACCTTTTCGAGGACTTCGCGCCATTCGCTGTAGAAGCCGCGCTCGCGCAGGAGCTTCAGGCCGAGTTCGTTGACGCCGCCGGGGGTGGAATTTTCGACGAGGAACTTCTCCACGTCTTCGCCGCAGTCGGTGCGCATGAAGGAGGAGAGCGTTTCGTTCATTATCGACGAGTAGTCGAGCGCGGTGCGGAAGTCGAGGCCCTTGTCTATGCCCCAGCGGACGCTTTCGGCGAGCAGCGCGTAGTAGGGCACCATCATGCCGGTGACTGGGCCGAGTATCTCAAGCTCGCGCTCGCTCTTGACGCGCACGAGAGTGCCTATCAGCGACATGAGCTCCGCGAGCGTCTCGTCCTCGCCGTAGAAGAGCAGAGGCCCGGTGCGCCGCGCCGCGAAGGGCAGCGGTATCGCGCGCGCCGCGCTTTTCGCGGGGGCGTAGAGCGCGAGCGAGTCCGCAAGTTTCGCGCCGCCCGTTATGTGCATGACGCGCTGGTCTGGGCGGAAACGCAGCTCGCGCACTACGGCCTCGTGCTGCTCCGGCAGGACGCATATAAAAATTACGTCTGACCTGTCCGCGACGGCCTGGTTCGATTCGTGTACGGAAATTCTTTCGGGGAAGAGTTCTTTCAGCGCGTCGGCCTTTTCGCGGTTTTTATGCACCGTGAGGTTGATTCTGCCCGAGAAGTCGGGCGACGCGCAGAAGCCGCGAACCATTGCGGAGGCTATGCCGCCCGTGCCGATGAAGCCCAATGTCAAATCTATCATAAACAACACCGCCGTTCGATAAGTTTACGGCGATTATACAACATGGGGCGGGCGCGCAGTATATGCGCGGCTTCCGCGAAGGTGCGCGCATATGAAAGGGGCGCGCCGCTCGGGCGCGCCCCTTCTGAGGAAACGGAAAGGCAGGCGAATTAGTCTTATTTTGCGAATGCTTTTTTGATGCCTTCGACGGCTTTGTCTATCTGCTCGTAGGTGATGACGATCGGCGGCGCGAAGCGGATGGTGCGCTCGTGCGTCTCTTTCGCGAGGACGCCGTTCGCGATGAGCTTCTTGACGTAGGGCGCGGCGTTGACGGTGAACTCTACGCCGATGAGGAGTCCGGAGCCGCGGACTTCCATTATTTCGGGGTTGTCTATCTCGCGCAGCTTCTGCATGAAGTAGTTGCCCTTCTCTTCGGCCTGCTTCGGATAGTTGTCGCGGACGAGGATTTCCATCGCCTTGATGGAGACGGCGCAGGCGAGCGGGTTTCCGCCGAAGGTGGAGCCGTGCGTGCCGGGCGTGTAGACGCCGAGGACGTCTTTGTTGGCCGCCACTGCGGATATCGGCATTACGCCGCCGCCGAGGGCCTTGCCGAGGATGTACATGTCGGGGACGACTTCCTCGAACTCGCAGGCGAACATGCGGCCCGTGCGCGCGAAGCCGGTCTGGACTTCGTCGGCGATGAAGAGGATGTTGTGCTTCGTGCAGATTTCGCGGACTTCCTTGAGGTAGCCCTTGGGCGGGACGATTATTCCGGCTTCGCCCTGTATCGGCTCGGCGAGGAAGGCGACGGTGTTCGGCGTGATGGCCTCCTCGAGGGCCTTGGCGTCGCCGTATTTGACGATTTTGAAGCCGGGGCAGTACGGGCCGTAGTTGATGCGCGCGTCGGGGTCGGTCGAGAAGCTGATGATGGCGATGGTGCGTCCGTGGAAGTTGTTCTCGCAGACGATGATTTCCTGCTTGCCGTTCTCGACGCCCTTCTTCTCCACGCCCCAGCGGCGCGCGGTCTTGAGCGCGGTTTCGACGGCTTCGGCTCCGGTGTTCATCGGGAGGATCATTTCTTTGCCGGTCAGCCCGCAGAGCTTCTCATAGAAGTCGCAGAGCACCGAGTTGTGGAAGGCGCGCGAGGTGAGCGTGACCTTGTCGAGCTGCTGCTTCGCCGCTTCGATTATCTCGGGGTGGCGGTGGCCGAAGTTCAGCGCCGAGTAGGCGGAGAGCATGTCGAAGTATTCGCGTCCCTCGGGGTCGCGGACCATTACGCCGTCGGCTTCGACTATAACGACGTCCTTCGGATGATAGTTGTGTGCGCCGAGTTCGTTTGTCTTGTCGATGATCTGCTGAGTGCTGAGCATTGTGTCGTCCTCCTCATGTTTATGTTGTTTTGAACTTTGTAGCCTTGGGTGTTTATTTTTATTGCTGACATTATTACTCTATCATTAAATCGCGGATTTGAAAAGGGGGAAGTTTTTTAAGCGCCACGACGCTGCGTGCGCCGCTTCGCCGCGGCGCGTTCCGCGGCTCGCGCGAGGAAACAGAAATATTTACAAGGTTTACAAAAATCGGCGCGAAGCCCGCCGTGCTGCGCGCGGAAAAATTTCTCCCGCGCGCACGCGGCCGCGGCCTTTAGTACA
>UQVV01000248.1 GCA_900544635.1 uncultured Cloacibacillus sp.
CTGGCGTCTCGGCCTGCTGCGCGGGCTGCGCCTGCGCGGGCGCTTCGCTCTCTTCGGCGGCGGGGGCCTGAGCTTCGGCCTTGTCCTCGGCGGCTTCTCCGCCGGTCTTCTCCTGGTTCGTCGCCTTGAAGGAGTTGATCTGCGCCATTATCGAGCTTGCGCCGTCGTCTTCCGCCGCGAGCGCGAACTGCGCGGCTCCCGCCATCATCGCGGCGGCGAGCGCCAGCGTTAGGAGTTTCTTCATATTACCAGTCCTTTCTTGATTCCCGGCCTGCGCCGGTTTTGTCGTTTTCCGCGAGCTTTCGCGGATTATAGCACAGCTTTTTGTGAGTTTTATGAGAGCTTCCAGTTGTCGTAAATCCAGCGCGCGGCGCGGCGCGCTTCGTTGAAGTCCCCTGCTTCGTCCGCGCCGGTATCCGCGCCGTCGCGGCGCAGCCGCAGCCAGTCGCCGTACTCGACGAGCACGCCGCCGTGCGCGAAGTGGTCGAAGACGAGGTCGAACTTCGGTATGCCCCAGAGCAGGTTCGGCTGTATCGCGCCCGCGTTGACGAGCGAGGCCGTGAGCCGCTGGAGCAGGCTCTTGATTCCTTTTTTGTGGCCGACGCGCAGAAGCACGGCGCGGTGTCCGCCCGTTATCGTCTCGGAGACCATGTTGACGGAGTCCTCCGTGCAAAAGACCTCCGTGGAAAATCCGAGCATCGCGGGTATCGGGTTGAATGCGTCCTCCGCGGCTATAAGCAGATATTTGACGCAGGGCGAGTGCGAGGCGAGCGTCTTCACCATTTTCGAGGCGGCGTCGCTCGTGCGGCGCGAGGTCGTGATGAAGACGTCGGCGCCCGCGTGCTGCGCGAGGTTGAGTATCTGCCCGATTTGCTTCTTCACCCACTCTGCGCTTATCTCGTAGTTCGCGTCGTCGCCGCCTATGAGTATCGACCATTTTTCGGCGGCGTCCGAGGGATGGTCCGCGAGCAGGGCTTCGGCCTCTTTCTCTAAATTTTCTTTTACGACGTAGTTCGGCGAGCCGAGCGTGACGAAGACGTTCGGCTTGCGCTCCGGGTAGTCGTGCTCGGGCACTATCGCGTAGTCGAAGGGCTCCGTGCCGAGAACGCTCGGCGTCATTATCGTCGCGCAGGCGCAACGCCAGATGTAGCCGAGCGCTATGTTATAGGGCGCTGGCGTGCTTCCGGCCGAGAGTATCAGAGCCGCGCCCGAGCCCTCCTGCACGCCGCGCTCGGCGAACCACTGGCCGACGCGGCGGATGAGCTGTTCGCCGCCGTTTGCTGCAAGCCAGTCGCGCGCGTCGCGCCTCGTGCCTCCGAGCAGGGCCTTGGACGACGATTTGGCGCGCGCCTTAGCCGCGCCCGTGAGCTGCGGCACCTCGGCCTCGAGCACCTCAGCGCCCGTGAGCCGCGAAAGCCAGTAGGCGACGCCGCGGCTCTGGTTGACGTGTCCGCGGATTCCCTCGCTCAGTATGACGATCACCTTGAGCGCGTCGCCGGGCGTCATTTTTCTTCGTTCTTCCTCTGCGCGAATATCCTGCGCACCTCTTCAAGGTCTTCGATCGTGTTGACGTTCGGCCCCTCGGAGGGGTATTTCGTCGGGATGACCGCCATCGAGTAGCCGTGCTCGAGTATGCGGAGCTGTTCGAGGCTCTCGGTCTGCATCAGCGGCGTCGGCGGAAGCGAGACGAGCTTCAGCAGGAATTCCTTCGTAAATGCGTATATGCCGAGGTGCTCCCATACGGGGCAGCCCGCGGAATTTCTCGGGTAGGGTATCGGCGAGCGGCTGAAGTATAGCGCGCGGCCGTTCTGCGCGCGGACGACCTTGACGATGTTCGGGTTGTGGAAGTCCTCGTCGCGCGTTATCGGCACGCAGACGGTCGCGGAGTCGGCCTCGGGGTCCGCGATAAGGCCGTGCGCGAGCTCGCCGAGCATTCTCGGGTCGAGCATCGGCTCGTCGCCCTGTATGTTGATTACGTAGTCTGTGTCGATTTTCGCCGCTATCTCGGCTGCGCGGCTCGAGCCGTCCGGATGGTCGGCGCGCGTCATCGCGACGTCGCCGCCGAATTTCTCAGCCGCGTCGTATATCCTGTGGTCGTCGGTCGCGATTATGACGCGGAAGAAGACGCCCGAGTGTTTTGGATTATCCATCGATGGGGTTTTTTGAAAAGGAATAGAACCTTTTTTCTCACCTTAACCGGTATTATCCTATTTTTCATAAGCAGGGAAATTCGCGCGGAGCAGTCATTTTCTTTTATTGCAGGGGTAATGTTTGCTGTGCATGACTGGAAGGGAAAGATACAATGGAAAAATGGTATGGTGCTCCTATTGATTGCAATTGGTTTTTTGGCATGTAAACAAACGGCAATCATACGGGAATCCCCTCAGGTCATTTATAGTTTCATTCAACTTATGATAAAGTTACCAGCAGCGTTGGCGATTATCTGCTTTGTGTTTTGTACAAATAGATGGATTAATTACAGATACTTTTTGTGGGTTGGCATTTTATCATATGAAATATACCTAATTCATGGCTATACAATGAATATCTATAATACAGGTATGCAAATGATTCATATTGTCCTGGTTTTTAGTGGATTGACTTTTGCTTTATCAGTAGGAATGCATTGTGTCGATACATATTTATCAGGTAAATTGTGGAAAATATTATTATATAAAACAAAAGATAGAAGGGATTAGCAAGTATGGATTTATTTTATGATAGAACGCTTTTAATAACAGGCGGTACAGGTTCTTTTGGTAATGCTGTGCTAAAGCGTTTTCTAAAATCAACCATTAAGGAAATACGTATATTTTCCCGGGATGAATTAAAGCAGGATGATATGCGCCATTTTTACCAAAAGGAATTTCCAGAATACAGCGACAAAATAAAGTTTTACATAGGCGATGTGAGAGATATCCAAAGTATCCGAAACGCTGTACATGGGGTGGACTTTATATTTCATGCGGCAGCTCTAAAACAGGTTCCTTCATGCGAGTTTTTCCCTATAGAGGCTGTAAAAACAAATGTCATGGGAACTGAAAATGTGCTGACTGCAGCGATATAATCTGGCGTGAAGAAAGTTATCTGTCTATCCACTGATAAAGCAGCTTATCCTGTGAATGCAATGGG
>UQVV01000249.1 GCA_900544635.1 uncultured Cloacibacillus sp.
TTTTCATGCTTTACTTGTAACTCTTATTGGAAGAAAAGTAAATGCTTTGGCCCTGCTGGCGGCCCGCGCGCCACTTGTTTTTTTTCATATCGCGGTTATAATCATACTCAGAGATTAGATATTTAATCTTTCGCCCTGCTGAGTACGTGTGATATGGGGTGAGTCTTGAGCCAACAAATTGATCCCGTTAGGCACTTCGTCCGACGGCGGCGGAGATGCTTCGAGCATCGACCAAGTTAGGCGGACATTTAGCCTATGTCCTGTTAGGAACGGGTCAAGGCCTCCCATACACGGCCCCGCGGGGTTTTATTTTGCCCGTTCGCCGCGCTTTGCGCGGCCTTTTCATTTTTTCACCGTCCGCGAAAATTATCTGGCAATTTGAGCTATAATATAGTTGCGTGGCGTCCTGCGCTCTCCGCGCGGGGCGCGTTTTATTAAATTATCCATTAAATGGATTTTGCTTTTTTGGAGGACTGTCATGGATATAGATATCAAATCGCCCTTCTGGTCCCCGGCGGGCGCTTCTGGCTTCATTCTCGACTGGGACGGAGTAATCGCGGAGACGCGGCTGGACTTCACGCCGCTGCGCGAAAAATATTACGGCGGCAGGCGCGCGATGCTTCTCGAGGAGGCCTGCACGCTCGCGCCCGAGACGCGCGAAGAGTTCTTCGCCGAGCTCGTAGCGCTCGAGATGGCGGGCGCGGAAAAAGCTGAGCCTGTCGAAGGCGCGCGCGAGCTGCTCGCGTGGCTCAACGAGAACGGCGTGCCTTACTGCGTCGTATCAAGAAACTGCATGAAGGTCATAAAGCGCGGCGCCGAGGTCATAGGCGTCGAGCTTCCCGAAAAAACGTGGGGGCGCGACAACTCAGCCTGGGTCAAGCCCGACCCGCGCGCCCTATACGCTGCTGCCGAGGCGATAGGCGCTGACGCGCGCCGCTGCGTCTACGTCGGCGACTTCCTCTACGACCTTCAGGGCGCGCGCCGCGCCGGGATGCGCGCCGTGCTCGTCCAGCGCGAAAATCCCGAGTGGGGCGCGTGGGCCGACGTCATGTACCCGAAGATGACGGAGCTCGTCGCGGAGCTGCGCGAGCCGAAGCCGCTCGTGCCGTGGGAATACCGCGAAATCTACGCGCGCAAGAGCGAGCACTGGCTCGTCAACGCCTCGGCGCTGACCTTCGCGCTGCCCGCGGACCCGTCGCCGACCATAGACTGCTGGCTCGCGCGCGCCGCCGCGCTCGGCGTCGGCAAAATTTTCATCGAGCCTGAAAGGACTCTCTCTCCCGACGACTGGAAGAAAAGCCCGTCGCTCGACCCCGCGTACATGGGGCTGCCCCTGCACGAGGCCGCGCGCCGCTTCCTCGCGCCGCGCTTCCCGCTCGCGGAGGTCGTGACGGAGTGCGAAGAGCCGCTCAACGCGCCTAAAAACTCGCTCGACCTTCAGCGTTATCTGGAGCGCAAGAAAATATAGCCATGCCGGAAGGAAGCCTCTTCGGCGAGACGGAGCCGCTGCGCTTCGAGGTTCCGCTCGCCGAGCGCATGAGGCCCGCGTCGCTCGACGAATATGCGGGGCAGAGCCACATACTGGGCCGCGGCAGGGCGCTGCGCCTCATGCTCGAAGGCGGCAAGGTGCCGAGCTGCATACTCTACGGCCCGCCCGGCGTCGGCAAGACGACGCTCGTGCGCCTCATGGCGAAGGTCACGGGCCGCGAGCTGCTAGAGATAAACGCAGTCAGCGCGAAGGTCGAGACGCTGCGCGACCTGCTCGACGAGGCCGCGGCGTCGAAGGCCGCGACGGGCCGCTCCGCGATAGCCTTCGTAGACGAGATATACCATTTCAACAAAAAACAGCAGAACGTCCTGCTCCCATCGGTCGAGGCCGGAGGGCTGATACTCGTCGGAACGACGACGGAAAATCCGTGGTTTGAAATCAACAAGACGCTGCTCTCGCGCATGGTCGTCTATACGCTGGAGCCGCTGCGTCAGGAAGATATATGCGCGCTGCTCGAACGCGCGCTGCGCGACGAAGAGCGCGGCCTCGGACGCCTCGGCGTGACCGCAGATAGAAAACTGCTCGAACGCATCGCTGCGCTCGCCGGAGGCGACGCGCGTCAGGCGCTGACGCGGCTTGAAGCCTCGGTGTCTGCCGCGGCGATGGGCGGCGGGTCAGTCCTGACTGAGGAAATAATCGCGCAGAGCACGGGCCGCGCGATACAGCGCTACGACCGCGACTCGAACGACCATTACGCCGTAATCTCAGCGCTCATCAAGAGCATACGCGGCTCCGACCCTGACGCGGCTCTCTACTGGCTCGCGCGCATGCTTGAAGCGGGCGACGACCTGCGCTTCATCACGCGCCGCCTCTGCATCCTGGCGTCGGAGGACGTCGGCCTCGCCGACCCTATGGCGCTTGTCGTCGCGCAGAACGCCGCCGCCGCCGTAGACCGCGTCGGAATGCCCGAGGCCTCCATCATACTCGGCGAAGCCGTCATATACTTGGCCGCCGCGCCGAAAAGCAACAGCGCCTACCTTGCGATTGCCGCGGCGCAGAAAAACGTGCGCGAGGGCAGCCTCCTCGAAGTGCCGAGCCACCTGCGCAACGACGGCGAAGGCTACGTCTACCCGCACGACAGCCCCGCGCACTGGACGCCGCAGGCCTACCTCCCAGAAGTGCGCCGCTTCTACTTTCCCGGCAGGCTAGGCGCGGAACAGCGCATAGAAGAGCGCTTCAAACGCCTCTGGAAAAGATTCTCGTCGGAGGACGAAACGGAGAAAAAATCGTAAAACCTCCGCCGCCGGCCATAAAATACAAAAACGCCGCCGCGTATATCCCGCGGCGGCGTGAATATGTGCACGGCACATCGTTCCATGCCTGCTGTTTCATACAGGCGTGAACGTCTCTTATTTACAGTCAGTATCTTTAGCCGAAAAATGTTTCGTTAAGCCGTCTGCTCCCATTCCACCCAGGGATACCGTTCTCCCGTCAAGGCGAAATAGTGCAGGCAGTTCGCAGCAAGTGCAATATCATGCAGCGCGTTGCGCATCGCGACCGGAGTCTGCCCTCCTATGCATACAGGCGCTTCCTCCGCGCCGCCTTCTTGGCTGACCGGCTGATACATAT
>UQVV01000250.1 GCA_900544635.1 uncultured Cloacibacillus sp.
GTAGCCTCCGGGTACGCCCTCTTCGGCGCTGATTTTTATCCAGAGGCGGAAGTCGCCGCCGACCGCGGCGCGCACCGCGGCGCAGAGCTCGCGCGTAAAGCGCGCGCGGTTTTCGGCGCTTCCGCCGTATTCGTCGGTGCGTTTGTTGAAGATGGGCGAGAGGAACTGCGTGAGCAGGAAGCCGTGGGCTCCGTGCAGCTCGACGCCGTCCGCGCCGCCTTCCTTCACGCGCAGCGCCGCGGCCGCGAATTCGCCGCGCACGCGCGCCATGTCGTCCGCGGTCATCGCGCGGCTCTCGACATCGCAGCCCGGCAGAGCTATGCCGCTCGGCGAGAGCCCCGCGGTTTCGGCGAAGGCCGAGTTCAGAGCGCCGCCGGCATGGCAGAGCTGGACAATCAGCTTCGAGCCGCGCTCGTGTACCGTGTCGGCGAGGCGGCGGACTTCTCCGGTGCTTCTGTCGCAGTCGAGCCCCCACTGGCGCGTCGCGGCGCGTCCCTCGCGGCTGACGTAGGCGAATTCCGAGACGACCGTCCCCGCTCCTCCCGCGGCGGCCTCGGCGGTGCGCGAGACGGCGGCCTGCGTCAGCTCGCCCGTCTCGTGGGCGCAGCAGCCGAGCCACGTCGCGGCGCGGACGAAGCGGTTGCGCGCGGCGAATCCGCCGCGTTCAAAGTCTTTGAAAAGTCTGTGGATTTTTTCTCTCTCCGTCATGGATGGCATTTTTCCCGTTCCTTTCGGCGCGCGTCCCAAAGGCCGCACGCGCTGCGTCATATAAACTCCACGAGCCTCGCTGCCTCTTCCTCAGAAAGCCCGGCGTGCGCGGCGAGGCGTTTTACGCCGAAGCGCCCGTGTCCCGTGAAGCGCGACATTTCGCGGCGCGGCACAGGCCACGGCCCGCGCGGATTTTCTCGCGCGAGCCTGCGCGCCGAGGCTTCCGCGAGTATCAGCTCGCCGAGCGCGGGATGGTGCGGCCCCGCCGCGACCTCCGCGGCGAGCGACTCCGTCTCCTGAAGGCCTATCCTTATCGGCACGAAGCCGTATTCGAGCGCCTCGTCTATGAACTCGCCGCCCCAGAGCGCCGCCTCTTCTACCGAGAGCGGCTTATACTCGCCGCGCTCGTAAAGGCGGCAGAGCTCCGTGCCCTCGATGACGAGGCACGGATAGAGGCGCAGCTCCCACGAGTCCGCGCCCTTGAGCGCGGCGAGCGCGCGCAGGCCGGCGAGGCTGCTTTCGCGGTCCTGTCCCGGCAGCCCTATCATCATCTGCACGCCGATGGGAAGGCCGTCGGCTTTGAGCGTTTTTATGTCTTCGAATATTTTTTCGGGGTCGGCCTCGCGGCGGCATGTGGCGAGGACGGCGGGGTCGAGCGTCGGGATGCCGAGCTCGATTCTTGAAACAGGATATTTTTTGACGAGGCCGCGCAGCGCGTCGTCGCGCAGGTCGCCCGGGTAGGTCGAGAAGCGCACGGTGCTGCCGGCAGGTGCATACTCCGTCACGCAGTCGAGGTATTCCTTTATAAGCTGCGGCGCGAAGCGGCAGAAGGAGCCGCCGAAGTAGCATATCTCGCGCGGCCCGGCCAGCCCGCGCAGCGCCTCGCGCACGTCGGCGGGAGAGGGCACGGCGCGCACGCCCGTTATCGCGCGCTGGTCGCAGTAGACGCACTGCCCGCGGCAGCCCGCAAGCGGAAGAAAGAACGGGAGCTTCTTCAGCATTGCCACGGCTCCGCCTCCGCCCAGTCGTGATACTGGTTCTCCTCCCACTCGGGCCAGAGCGCGGCCCACGCGAAGGTGTCGGCGCGGTTCTCAAAGCTCTCCATCGAGACGAAGCTGCGCTGCCAGAAGCGCGCGCCCTTCGTGTGGTAAAGCAGATGATAGAGCTCGTGGAAGAGCGCGAAGCGCCGCCACAGCAGCGGGAGCATGGAGTTTATGAAGATGCGCCCGCGTTCGCCGCGCACGAGATGGATGCCCCACACGCCCGCGGGAAGTGAGACACGCTTAACGTCGAGCGAAAGCCCCGTGCGCTCCTCCGCCTTCGCGAGTATGTCGAACTCGTCGAGCCTCCGCCAATCCGCAGCCTCGCTCACGGCCCAGTCGGGCAGAGCGTCGGGCGGCGACGGATATGTTTCTTCAAATAGATCCGAGGATTCTTCCTCTCTACTTTCCGGCGGCATCCTCTTCGTCCCAGTCGTCGAGCGCCGCTTCAATCACGCGGTATACGCGGCGCAGCTCTTTTTCGGAAAGCTTCTTGCTGCGGTACCAGATCTCGAGCTCGCCGTCGTCGAGCATAGACTCGAGCTGCACGCGCCCCGGCTTGTCGGGCGTCGAGAAATCCTGAAGAAGGTCGGCGACTTCGACGTTGAGCGCCGGCGCAAGCCGCTGGAGCAGCTTCATGGACGGGAGCCTGCGGTTGCTCTCGAGCGCCTGCACGTATATACGGCTGACCTCGACCTTGTCCGCGAGCTTCTGCTGAGTTAAATGCTGCGCTTTACGGAGCGATTTGATCCTGTTGCCCAGACTCATACTCATAGTCTCCTTTTCATAAAATCTCACACAAAGGCGTTACTATACAACGACATGATACTATATAGGCCGCGTGCTGACAACATACAGACTCTATCGCGAAGAAAAAATATGCAGGAAATATGTGCAGCTCAACAAATCCGCCGCGCCTCCGGGGCTCACTCGGCGTTCCATGAATTTGCGCTCGAGCTCGTAAAGCGGCGCGCGGTTCCACGACGGCGCGCGGAAGCGGCGGAGCGCTGCGGCGGCGAGGACGAGATACTCGCCGCGCCAATATTCGTAGCCCGCGCGGTGCATCACGTTGCTGTCCTCGCACACGAGCATTATCGAGAGCAGCGCCGCGAGCCCCGCGTCGTTGAAGCTCGCGCCGCTTTCAAGCGCGCGCCGCAGCGCGGGGAGGCCCGCGTTGATTACCGACGGAAAGCCCCGCTCCGCCTCTCCGCGCACGCCGGTCACTCCGTGCTCGACGTACAGACGCTCGCCGTTCGTCAGCGCGCGGCGCGGAGGCCCGGCGAGAAGTGCGCCGAGCTCGCGCTCGACCGCGCC
>UQVV01000251.1 GCA_900544635.1 uncultured Cloacibacillus sp.
GCCACGGTAGCGCCCACCATGGGGTTGTTGCCCATGCCGATCAGGCCCATCATCTCCACGTGCGCGGGCACGCTGGAGGAGCCGGCGAACTGTGCGTCGCCGTGCATACGGCCCATGGAGTCCGTCAGGCCGTAGGAAGCCGGGCCCGCGGCCACGTTGTCCGGGTGCAGCGTGCGGCCCGTGCCGCCGCCGGAGGCCACGGAGAAGTATTTCTTGCCGTGCTCGTTGGCCCATTTCTTGTAGGTTCCGGCGACGGGGTGCTGGAAGCGCGTCGGGTTCGTCGAGTTTCCGGTGATGGATACGTCTACGCCTTCATGGATCATTATCGCTACGCCTTCGCTGACGTCGTCCGCGCCGTAGCATTTGACCTTCGCCTTGTCGCCGTCGGAGAAGGCGCGCTCGCTGACTATCTTAAGCTCGCCCGTGAAGTAGTCGTACTTCGTCTCGACGGAGGTGAAGCCGTTGATGCGCGAGATGATGTAGGCCGCGTCCTTGCCGAGGCCGTTGAGTATTACGCGCAGCGGCTCTTTGCGGACTTTGTTCGCGGTGCGCGCGATTCCTATCGCGCCTTCAGCCGCCGCGAAGGACTCGTGTCCCGCGAGGAAGCAGAAGCATTTCGTCTCCTCGCGCAGAAGCATCGCCGCGAGGTTGCCGTGGCCGAGGCCGACCTTGCGCTGGTCCGCGACGGAGCCGGGGACGCAGAAGGCCTGGAGCCCTTCGCCTATCTTCTCGGCGGCTTCGGCGGCCGTCTTTACGCCGCTCTTTATCGCGTTCGCCGCGCCGAGCGTGTAGGCCCAGACGGCGTTTTCAAACGCGATGGGCTGTATGCCGCGCACTATCGCCGCGACGTCGACGCCCTTGCCGAGGCAGATGTCGCGCGCCTCGTCGAGGTCCTTGATTCCCTTTTCGGCGAGGAATGCGTTTATCTTTTCTATCCTGCGTTCGTAACCTTCAAAGTTTGCCATTTCGTTTCCCTCCTACTGCCTGCGCGGGTCGATGATCTGCGCCGCTTCGGCGTAGCGTCCGTATGTGCCGACGTTCTTCTCGAAGGCCTCTTTCGGGTCGACGCCCTTGCGTATGGCCTCCATCATCTTGCCGAGCGAGACGTAGCGGTAGCCGATTATCTCGCCGTTCGCGTCGAGCGCCTGGTCGAGCACGTAGCCCTCCGCCATTTCGAGGTAGCGCGGCCCCTTCGGCAGAGTGCCGTACATCGTGCCTATCTGCGAGCGAAGCCCCTTGCCGAGGTCTTCGAGTCCCGCGCCGACGGGCAGGCCGTTCTCGGAGAACGCGCTCTGCGTGCGTCCGTAGGCTATCTGGAGGAACAGCTCGCGCATCGCGGTGTTGATCGCGTCGCAGACGAGGTCTGTGTTGAGCGCTTCAAGCAACGTCTTTCCGGGCAGTATCTCGGCCGCCATAGCGGCTGAATGCGTCATGCCGGAGCATCCTATAGTCTCGACGAGCGCCTCCTGTATCACGCCATTTTTAACGTTGAGCGAGAGCTTGCACGCGCCCTGCTGCGGCGCGCACCAGCCCACTCCGTGAGTAAATCCGGAAATGTCTCCGATCTGTTTCGACTCTACCCATTTTCCCTCTTCCGGTATCGGGGCCGGGCCGTGGTGTACGCCCTTCGCCACGCATACCATTTCTTCAACTTCGCGGGAACACTGCATAAAATACTTCCTCCTTGTCCCTTTCGGTTTTTCAACCCTCTAATTATAAACCAACAGCGGCGCTAATAGCCCCATTCGAAGTCCGGGCTGCCCGCTTCGAGCAGACGTTTTTTCATATCTTTTACGATTTCCGCGAGCGCCTCCTGCGTGCGCCCCTCGCATCTCGCGACGAGCACCGGCTGCGTGTTCGAGGCGCGCACGAGGCCCCAGCCGTTGGGGTAGATTATGCGCACGCCGTCGACCGTTATCGTGTCGAGGCGCTCCGCGAGCGCGCGTTCCTTCACGCGCTCGACGACGGCGAATTTCAGCTCGTCTGGACAGTCGTAGCGCGTCTCTATCGTCGACGGATAAATCGGTATCTCTTCCATTATCTCGGACAGTTTGCGCCCGTCGTTCGAGAATATGCGCGCGAGGCGGCCCGCGGCGTAGAAGGAGTCGTCGTAGCCGTAGTACTCGTCTGCGAAGAACATGTGCCCCGAGACCTCGCCGGAGAAGAGCGCATGCTCCTCGCGCATCTTCGCCTTGACGAGCGAATGTCCCGCCTTCCACCAGAGCGGCCTGCCGCCGTACCTTTCTATCGTCTCTGGCAGAGCCATCGAGCTCTTGACCTCGCATATCGCGACCGCGCCCGGGTGCTTCGGCAGTATCTCGGTCCAGAAGAGCGCCATCAGCCTGTCGCCCCATATCACCTCGCCGCGCTCGTCGACGACGCCTATCCGGTCGGCGTCGCCGTCGAAGCCGACGCCGAAATCCGCGCCCGTTTCGCGCACCGTCTCGATGAGCTTCGGAAGGTTCTCGCGCTTCGTCGGGTCGGGGTGGTGGTTCGGGAAATTGCCGTCGGGCTCGCTGTAGAGCTCCGTCACCGCGCATCCGATGCGGCGCAGGAACTCCGGCGCGTAGAGGCCGCCCGCGCCGTTGCCGCAGTCGCAGACGACCTTCGGCTTTCTCGGCCCGAGCGTGATTTTCGAGACGAGCATGTCAAGGTACTCCGCGTTGATGTCCGCGCGCGATAGCGTCCCCTCGCGCGGCGCGGCGGCGAATTCGTCCGCCTCGATGATTTTGAGGATTTGCTGTATCTCTTCGCCCCATATCGTCGCCTTGTCGAAGGCGAGCTTGAGGCCGTTGAACTCCTTCGGGTTGTGGCTGCCCGTCACCATTATGCCGCCGCCCACGGGCAGGCGGTAGAGGCTCCAGTAGAACGTAGGCGTCGATACCATGCCTATGTCGGTCACGTCTATGCCCGCGGCGCGAAGTCCGCGCGCGGCCGCGGCCTTTATGCGCGGCGTAGAAAGGCGCGCGTCGCCGCCGAGCGAGGCCGCCGTCACGAGTGCGGCGACGCCGGCTGCGAGCCGCCATGCCAAGGACGCGCGCGCCGTGTGTGA
>UQVV01000252.1 GCA_900544635.1 uncultured Cloacibacillus sp.
ATCAACTTGCCGTTCATCACCGCCGACGCGACCGGCCCGAAGCATCTTGACGTGACGCTGACGCGCGCCAAATTCAACGAGATGACGGCCGACCTTGTCGAGCGCACGATGGAGCCGGTGCGCAAGGCGATGGCCGATTCAGGGCTGAAGGTTTCCGATATCGACAAGGTGCTGCTGGTCGGCGGCTCCACGCGTATTCCGGCCGTTCAGGAAGCTGTCAAGGCATTCTGCGGCAAGGATCCGTTCAAGGGCATCAACCCGGATGAGTGCGTGGCGGTCGGCGCGGCTATTCAGGGCGGCGTGCTCGGCGGCGACGTCAAGGGGCTGCTTCTGCTCGACGTTACCCCGCTTTCGCTCGGCCTTGAGACGCTCGGCGGCGTCTTCACGAAGATAATCGACAAGAACACCGCGATACCGGTCTCCAAGAGCCAGGTCTTCACGACCGCCGCGGACAACCAGCCGCAGGTTGAGATACACGTCCTTCAGGGCGAGCGCGCGATGGCGAGCGACAACGTCTCGCTGGGCCGCTTCTTCCTCGACGGCATCAAGCCGGCGCCGCGCGGAATCCCGCAGATCGAAGTCACCTTCGACATCGACGCCAACGGCATAGTCAACGTCACGGCGAAGGACAAGGCGACCGGCAAGGCGCAGAACATCACGATACAGTCCTCGCGCCTCAGCGACGAAGAAATCGAGAAGATGCGCCGCGACGCCGAAATCAACGAAAGCGCCGACAAAAAGCGCAAAGAGCTCATCGAGGCGCGCAACGAAGCCGAGTCTGTAATCTACCAGGCCGAGAAGCTCGTCAAGGACTCCGCAGCCGCCGACGCCTCCGTCAAGGGCCGCGTCAACGACAAGGTCTCCGCGCTGCGCGAGAAGATGAACGGCGAGGACACGGAGGCCATCAAGGCCGGAACGAGAGAGCTGACCGAAGCTATGAACGCTCTGGCCCAGGCGGCGCAGGCCGCGGGCGCTTCGCAGCAGCAGAACCCCGGCGCGGGCGCGCAGCAGCAGGACAGCAGCGACGGAGAGACCGTCGAAGCCGAGTTCCGCGAAGAGGACAACAAGTAAGCACGACGGATAAACAGAAAATTGCGGAGTTATTGCGGCGGACCGCAAGGCTCCGCAATTTTTTATCAGGCCGCCCGCGCGCGGGCGCGACATATTTTTACTAATCTTGACAAATAGCTGCGGGCGGTTATAATCCTTGCAGCGGTTCGTGCGCCGGCATCGGGCGGATAATTGAAAAAATCCTCCGCGCGGGCGCAGGACGAATAAATTACGGAGAGGTGGATTGCTGATGGCTGCTCCCGGTAAAAAGGACTATTACGAAATATTGGGCGTTAGCCGGGGAGCATCGGCTGACGAGATAAAAAAGGCCTACCGCGCCCTGACTCGGAAGTATCATCCCGATGCCAACCCGGGCGACAAAGAGGCGGAGGCCAAATATAAAGAGATAAACGAAGCGAACGAGGTGCTGAGCGACCCGAAGAAGCGCGCGCAGTACGACCAGTTCGGCTACGTCGGCGACGTTCCGCCCGACGGAGGCTTCGGAGGCCCCGGCGGATTCGGAGGCTTCGGCGGACAGACCTTCACGCAGGAGGACCTCGGGGACCTGTTCGGCGACCTTTTCGGAGGCGGCTTCGGCGGCGCGCGCCGCAGAAGCGCGAACCCGAACGCGCCGCGCCGCGGCGACGACCTTGAAGCGAGCGTCCGCATCACGCTGGAAGAAGCCTACAAAGGGACCAAGCGCAAGCTCGAAATCCCGCGCATGGACACCTGCTCGCACTGCGGCGGTACCGGCGCGGAGCCGGGCAGCAAGGTCGAGGTATGCCCTGCCTGTCACGGAAGCGGACAGGTGCGCCAGGTCGTCAACACGCCCTTCGGCCAGATGCAGCAGGTCGTGACCTGCGCCCAATGCGGCGGCAAGGGCAAGACCGTCGACCGCGTCTGTACAGTCTGCCGCGGCGCCGGCCGCGTGAGAAAGACACAGAGCGTCGAGGTCAAGATACCGGCGGGCGTAGACAACGGCACAAGGCTCCGCGTTTCGAGCAAGGGCGAGGCCGGCATCAACGGCGGGCCGGCGGGCGACCTCTTTATACTTACTGAAGTCATGCCCGACGCGAGGTTCACGCGCAAGGGCGACGACCTCAACACGACGATAGAAATTTCATATCCGCAGGCGGCCCTCGGCTGCGAGGTCAAGGTCGACACCTTCGACGGAGTGGAGAAGCTCGACATCCCCGCCGGCACGCAGGCCGGCTCGAAGCTGCGCATCAAGGGGCGCGGCATGCCGAGGCTCAGAGGCAAAGGAAACGGCGACATGAATATACTCGTCCGCGTAAAAGTTCCGAAAACCCTCACAGCGAAAGAGCGCGAGCTTCTGATGCAGCTCGCGAAAGAGACCGGACAACAAGTGAAATCCTAGCGTTTAAGCAGCAAAATAGCCGGGCTCTTCCGATTGACGGAAGGGCCGATTTTTTTATCGATTCTCTGAAAAAATGAACTCTGCCATGCGTTCATTTCAAAAATTTTAATTAACCAAATTAACTATGCCGATTTTTCTTTACATATCGCTTCACAAATTATACAATAGACTCAGAGTCACACAGCTACACAATACAATATGGAGGTGCACTATATTGAGAAAGGTACTAGCTATTCTGTCTCTTATCGCCGTCGTCCTAGCAGCAGGAGCCGCCTTTGCGGCTGAACCGATCAAGATCGGCTACCTCGCCGCGCTCACAGGTGACTTCGCCCAGTACGGAATCACCGAAGTGAACATGGCTAAACTCGTAGTCGACGACGTCAACGCGCAGGGCGGAGTCCTCGGACGCCCCATCGAACTCATCCCCTATGACACAAAGACCCGCAACGAAGACGCGGTCAACGCCGTCCGCCGTATGATTGAAAGCGACGGAGTCTGCGCCATCGTCGGAGCGAACTCCAGCGGAATCAACATCGCTACGGCCCCCATCGTAGCGAAGGGACAGGTCCCGCAGATCTCCACCGTCGGTACGAACCCCTACGTCACC
>UQVV01000253.1 GCA_900544635.1 uncultured Cloacibacillus sp.
AGCTGCGAGACGAGCGCGGGAAGGACGAACGTGTCTTTGTAGACGAGGTAGCGGCGGCGCCATTCGGGGCTGAATTTTTCCTTGTACTGGCGCAGCCCCTTGAAGTTGTAGAAATGTTCGCCGTGCTCGTAGATGAAGCCGCCGAGCCGCTCGAATAGCGAGTTGTCGGGGTCGAGGTTCGAGAGCGGGGCCATGCCGAGGCGGAACCAACGGAAGCCGCGCGCCTTGCCCCAGAGCATTACTTCGAGGAAGAGCCACGTCATTATGTCGCGCGGCGCGTCTTTGCCGTAGCGCATGAGGTCGACCGAGAGCTCCGAGCCGTCGCCGCCGAGCCAGAGGTTGCAGAAGGCGAATATCGCGCCATCCTTCTCCGCCACGGCGACGGGGAAGTTGCGCATGTAGCCCTCGTCGAAGAATCCGAGAGAAAATCCCTTTTCGCCGCCGTGGACGCTCTCGAGCCACTCGCGCGATATTTCCGCGAGGCGCGGCATAACCGCGTCGAGCTCCGCGCCCTCGACGACGCGGAATGAAATTCCGTCCGCGGCGGCGCGCTTCCTTATCGGGCGCAGCTTGCGCCATTTCGGCCCTTCGAGCTCGCCGGTCATCTCGGAGAGGTCGACGCGCGCCTCGTCGCCGACCGGCGAAATTTTGAGCCCGGCCTCGCCGTAGACCGGCAGCCAGTCGCCTCCCGCCTCGTAGAAGGCCGCGCTCGCGCCGCGCAGGTCCGCCGCCTCGCAGAAGTCCCATATCAGCGCCGGGACGCTCTCCCTGTCGCCTATCGGGTCGCCCATCGAGATCCAGAAGGAGCCGGAAACGGCGTACATGACGGCGGCCCTGCCGTCGGCGGACATGAAGAAGCGCTTGTCGCCGAGCAGGGCGAGCGCCGCCTCGCTGTCGCCCGACGCGGCGACGAGCTCGCGTATCTTCTCCGGCGTGGGGCAGTCCATGCGCAGCTTCGCGGGGCGCAGCCAGAGCACGAGGAAGGCCGCCAGCAGCGTGAAGGATGCGCCCGCCGCTGCGCGCAGGAAGCGCGGCGCGCCCTCGGTGAAGGTGAAGGTCCACCACATATCGCCGCGGAACTCGACGGTGCGGTACGAGAAGAAGCCCCACCAGAGCGCGGCGCAGGCCGCGGCCAGAATCGCGGCGCTCCACGCGGGACCGGGGTTCGAGAAGAACGAAAGGCGGTAAAACTCGCGGCGCGAGAAGAAAAGCGCGGCGAGCAGCAGAAGCAGGAAGGCCGTCCGTATCGGGCGGAAGGGCCCTATCATCGTTATGAGCAGCGAAAGCGCGAGGACGGCGACGGCGGCGCGCCACGCCGACTTAAGCCTGCGTGCGACGCCCCACGCGAGGAAGAGCAGCAGCGTCCCCGCAAGGCTGCGCATGAAATGCGACGCCTCGAGCAGCGGCAGGGGGAAAGCCGCGAGCCTCGCCGCGCCGTCCGGCGGCAGAGCGACGCCCGTGGAGACGAGCAGCCAGACGCCCGCGACGAAGGTGCAGATCGCCGCCGCGTCCGGCAGGAAGAAGCTTATCCGTCCGAGCGCTCCGGCGAAGCGCCCGTTCAGCTCCGTCAGGAGGAGGAGCGCCGTCGCGAGCGCGAGCGGCACGATATAGTACAGAAAGCGATAGAGCAGCAGAGCGCTGACGATATGCGCGTGACCGCAGAATGGCGACATCAGCAGCATAAAGGTCACGTCGAACGCGCCGAGGCCGCCCGGTATCTGGCTCAGCGAGCCGAGCAGCGCCGAGAGCGCGTAGGCCGAGAAGAGCGCAAAAAACGGCGCGCCCTCCGCGTGCAGCGCGAAGCCGAGCACAAGCGAGGCCGTAGCTATATCGAGAAAGCCGAGCAGACATTTCGCTGCGACGCCGCGCGGCGACGGAAGGGCGAGCCTTTGCCCCTCTATCCACGGAATCGAGCCGCGGAACGAAAAGGCGAACGCCGCGGCGAGAACGGCGAGGCAGAGCGCCGCGAGCAGCCAGCGCGCGGAGCCGAGCCACGCCGCGCGCGCGAAAACGGCGTCAGGCGCGATGACGAACGCGAGCGCGCCCGCAGTCATCGGGCCGAGGACGAAGGCCGCCTGCGTCGAGGCTATGACGCGCCCGATGCGCGCCGGGTCGAGCCCCAGCGCAGAATAAAGCCGCCAGCGCACCGCGCCGCCGGAAATCGCGGACGCGCCGAGGTTGAAGCCGACGGCGTTCGCGATGAACGAAACGGTGGCCGTCCTGCGCCACGGCAGCCCGCCGCCGCACTCAGCGACAGCGAGCGCCTCGTTCGCCGCGAGCACCGCGTAATTCAGCGCGACCGCGAGAAGCGCGAGCGCCGCGTCCTCCGCCCCGGTCTTCGCAAAGGCCGCGCACAGCTCCGACAGCCGCACGCCCGCAAGCTCCCTGTGTATCGCGTAAACGGCGAGCAGAAACACCGCCGCGCCGGCAAAAGGCAGAAGCTTCTTCGCAATCCTGACCGCTCTCTCCATCCGCGCCGCCCCGCTTTCGTTATAGTTTTTCAGATAAATTATATCGCGCGATACGAAACGGCGGCGAGCCGTAAAATTGCGCGCCGCCGTTCAGTCTTATGTATTTTCTCTGAAAAATCCCGCCCCGCCAGTAGGTTTATCGGGCCGTTTTGTTTCTTCGCCTGCGAACGCCCCGCGGCCTTAATCCGACGCGTCAGGCGCTTCGCCGTTTCCCGACGCGCCACTCGTCCTCCGCGCCGGAGCGCCATGCGACGAACCCCGGAGGCATTTCGCACAGCCCGCCCACGGATTCGTCGCGCTTCCAGACAGAGTAAAGCGAGACGAGCCGCGCGTCCGCCGTCTCGTGCAAACCGCCGCAGAGGAACTGCCACATGCCGTCGTCCTCATCGTGCGAGACGTAAGTTACAGGCGCTCCCTCCTCCAAAACATGACGGCAGACAATCGCCGCCGTGTCCGGCGCGTCGGCGAATGGGAATTCCTTTTCGTCCGTTTCATTCATTTTCGGCGCTCTCCTTCACCGCACCCAGAGATAGAAAATCGTCTCCGTTCCCTCT
>UQVV01000254.1 GCA_900544635.1 uncultured Cloacibacillus sp.
GGGTTCGCTCTTTTCCGGCGAGCGTTGCAGCTTCTATTTCGACGGATCGTGGCTGGAGCGCATCGCCGCGATAGAGGGAGTGGCGAAGGCCTCGCCGCAGCTTTTCATCGCGACGCTCGACGCCTCGTGCTGTGCGATGCCGCTTCAGATAATAGGCTTCGACTCGAAAAGCGACTTCATCGTCGGCTCGTGGATGAAGAGCGCGCAGATGCGTGAAATCGGGCGTGGCGAAGTGATAGCCGGAGCCAACATGTACACGAAGCCCGGCAGCACTCTGATATTCTTCGGTATGGAACTGAAAGTCGCAGGCAAGCTGGACAGGACGGACACGAATTACGACAACTGCGTATTCATCGACTTCAGCACGGCGAGGGACATACTCCGAACCGAACAAGCGCGCGAGAACAGGCTCGGCGGCATGGACCCCGAAACGGTCATATCGTCTGTGATGATACGGGCGGCGGAGGGCGTCAACCCGCTTGAGGTAGCACGCAAGATAAACTACACGATAGAAGACAGCCCGCTGTGGGCATACACCGCCAACAGCATGGTCAGCAAGGCCGCGGATTCCGTAGAGAGCTTCGCGTCGTTCAGCCTCGTGCTCAACGTGCTTATGCTGCTTGCGGCAGCAGTCTCCGTGATATGCATATTCACCGTCACGATAATACAGCGCCGTCCCGAGTTCGGCGTCATGCTGACGCTCGGAGCGACCAAGCGGTACATCGTGCGCGTGATACTCGCCGAAGGGTTCGTCATCGGACTGGCGGGCGGCCTCGCCGGAATCGTCGCATCTGGCGGCGTGATGCTCGCGTTCCGCGAACAGATACTGCTCTGGCTCGGAATACCGGCCTTCATCAGCTCAGCGGGTTTTTACGCGGCGACCGGCGTGAAGTGCCTTCTGACAGCAGTCGCCGCAGGACTTGCGGCCTCGGCATGCGCCATTTTCGCCGTCTGCCGTGGTGAGCCGATAGCTCTTATACAGGAGAAAGAGATATGATTTTACAGGCGTCTGAACTAGTAAAGAGATACACGCGGAGGGGCGAGACCTTTGCGGCTGTGGACGGCGTTTCGTTTTCACTCGGCGAAGGGGCGTTCGTCGCGCTCATGGGACAGTCCGGCTGCGGCAAAAGTACGCTTTTCCATCTGCTTTCTGGAATGTGCCGGCCAGACTCCGGCTCTGTGACGTTTGCGGGGCGCGAGCTGACGGAGCTGGACGAAGACGGCCTCGCCGCGCTGCGCGGCCCGGAGATAGGCTACGTCATGCAAGGCTGCAATCTGCTGAATAATTTCACCATAGCCGAAAATATATGTATGCCGTACTTTTTCAATGCGCCGGCAAATAAAGACTGTGGCGACGTTTACGGACGTGCCTCCGAACTGCTTGAAGAATTCGGCCTTGGCGGCATGGAAGATGAAGCGCCGTCCGCGCTTTCTGGCGGCGAGCGTAAGCGCGTCGTGATAGCGCGCGCCTTCCTCATGCGTCCGAAACTGATAATCGCGGACGAACCGACGAGCGACCTCGACGACAAAAACTCCGACATAATACTTGGCTATATGAGCAGAGCCGCGGAAAGCGGCGTCGCCGTCCTGATGAGTACGCACAACAGAAACGCTGCGTCGCGCTGCGGAGAAATATGGCGAATGGAGAACGGGAGACTGACTCAGAGCGCGTGATGTAATATAGCGGCCTAACGATGCCGCCGCCGTTCCGCGGACGCTCTTAGACGAGATTTCCGCGTGAAACGGCGGCGGCTTTTTCTTGCCTGTGAAACGCTGGGAAGCGGAGAGTATACCTCCGCTTCGCGAAAAGAGCTATCGGTTGTTTTTTGCGCGCGTCGGAACCGTGTCTGACGAAATGGGTTATTATACCAGCGCGACGACCGGCGGCTTTTTCTTCTGCGCCGCTATGGCGGCGTCGAGCTTTTCAAGCATTTTTGCGCGGTCGGATGGCAGTTTCCCCTGAAGGCGGAAAGGCACGAAATCGTGCAGCCCGTCGTATGCAGCCGCAATTTCCAGCCGTTCGATCAAGGCTCGTTCTTCCTCGAGATTTTCAAGCTCGTCCGCCGGCGTGAACTTCCCGTTCTGCACAAGGCCGTACAGCGGTGTTTCCTTATGTATGAACATCGAAAAATTGGTGATGCGCCCGGGGCGCGTCCTGTTGAAGAATTCTGCGAGCGCGGCGGCGTTTTCGACTCCACGCCCCTTGCCGGCTGCGCCCGTCATTATGTGAGCGTCGTATATTATTCCCGCTTCGTGCAGCCGCTCTACGGCTTCGCAGGCCTGTGGCTTGGAGTGGCATTTGTTCATAAGCGCCAGTACGTCGTCCAGCCCCGTCTCGATTCCGATATGAAGCCGCCGGACGCCGTTTTCGGACAGCGCGCGAAGCGAATCCTGCGTTTTGCTCAAGACGCTTGGAACGGTCGCGTCCATATTTACGGCGGGGCATGACGGGAAATATCTGCGGATGAGCGCGAGTATTTCCAGAAGCCGTTCTGAGGAGAGGTTGAAGGCGCTTCCGTCTCCGAGGAAAACCGTCTTGGGGGCCGCTCCCATTTCGCTGACGCGCCGCAGCTCCGCTTCGATCTGGTCAAGCGGCAGCTCCCTGTATTGCAGGTGCTTGAATAGATTGCAGAAATAGCATTTGTTGTAGCAGCAGCCGACCGTGACCGGAAGAGAAAAAGCGGCCCGATCCATCGGACTC
Source organism: uncultured Cloacibacillus sp. (assembly GCA_900544635.1). Lineage (GTDB taxonomy): Bacteria > Synergistota > Synergistia > Synergistales > Synergistaceae > Caccocola > Caccocola faecigallinarum. Next base: position 2,702 of record UQVV01000254.1, read on the forward strand.
CGTATTCCATCTTGCGCCCTCCTTTTCCCGGCTTGGACGTCCGCGCCGCGTGATATTGCCTCGCTTTAAATTGTACAGAATATTTACATGAAAGCAATAGCGTCTCTTCGCCATGCGCCTTACGGCGATTGCCGCTGATTCGGCAGGGCTGCGCCGTTATTAAACGCGCAGCTGGGGAAGGGCGTTATACCTTGCGCGGGAGCAGCCAGGCATGTTATATAGCTATTCAACGAAAAAACATCTACTGTCCGTCGCTCCGCGCTTCGACGCAATGCGCCGTTCGCGTAAGCGGACATTTCAAATTTCTTTAGCGCATTGCTA
>UQVV01000255.1 GCA_900544635.1 uncultured Cloacibacillus sp.
CAATGATTTCTTCATGTAGGGCGGCTTGCTCCACTCGCCTATGAAGTCTACCGTAGCGCCAGTGACGTTCTTGGGGTCGTAGAACGAAACGTCGCCTACCGTCCCGGTCAGTGACATGACGACTGCGACAGCGCCTCCGTCCAGAGTCTGTATCTCCGGCGCGCCGAGCGTGCCGTTTCCGGCCGTCTTGCCTTTCGCGATCGGAGTCCATTCTGGCGCGGGAGGCTCTGCGGGCGGCTCTTCCTCGACGGGCGGAGCGGCGCGCTGCACTGCGGGCGGGAGCTCAACCTTTTCGCGCCCCGCGGAAGAGAAGAGGAAGGCCATCGTGTTTCCGGCGTAGGTAGTGTGCGTGCTGCGCGACACGGCGAAACCGAGCGCCGCGACAAGCACGAGCCATACTAGCAACATCCATCTGAATATTGTTTGCAGCGAGTTCATCAGCGCGTCACCAGCCTTGTTATGTTTGCCGGAAGCTCGGGGAATTTGCGCTCGGCCTCCGCTTTCGGGTCAGTGAAGATGCCCTCCGTGTTCGAGACGGCGAGAGGCACCTTTATCGTCTTTAAGCCGGCGGCCTCCATTTTTTCAAACGCCCCGGGGAAATCCATCTGGAAGAAGGTCTTTTCGCCTGTGCGGAATTCCGTGACGAACTCCTTGAATCCGGCGTATTCGCGTCGCAGGTCGAAGTCGGGGAAGCTTATCACGAGCGTCACGCGCCCGGACTTGCCCGGACTGTAGGTGAACACGGCCTCCTGCGGGAAGTTCTGGTTCACGAGCTGCTGCGGGCCGTCCTCGCCCTCAAGCGTCAAAGTCATGACGCTCGGGCGCAGCTGCGCGCCCTGGTTGACGATCAGCGGGCGCGACATGACGCTCACGCTGTATGACTCTTTGCGCTCCGGCGGTAGAGGCTGCGAAGCGGCCTCAGCGCCCTGCATGAGCGCCGCGAGGAATTCATCGTCGAACGGGAACGGCGTTCCATCCCAGAGCGACGGCACAGGGACGCCGCCGCGGTGCGACAGAAGCGTGCCAAGATTCTTCTGTACGAATACCGGAACGACGCCTGTTTCGCCGTATATCGCCTCTCCGCCGCCGCGCCCGAAGAGCACAGTCGGGCTGTTGAGCACCTCGTCCTCCCAGCGGCGCTGGAGCACCTGCGCCGTCTCTATCGTCGCCTCGGCGGCTATGAAGTCGAGTATGCCGCCGAGCACTTCCTGCGCGGGCGACCATTCGCCGCCTATGATCGAAAAGGCTTCGTCGAAAGCCTGCTGGGCTGAGTCGTAGGGCTGCCCTTCGGGCTGTTCCGCGCCCTTTTCCTCTCCGTATTTGGCGGAGCAGAGCGAGAAGGCGGACGAGGGGTTCGAGACGGCGCCGAGCAGCGTCGCGCAGTTTTCAAAGAAGACTCGCATGGCCGTCTCGGCCTTCACTAGATCGCTGACCTTCGCCTCGCCCTTGACGCCTGTGCGAAGACGTCCCATAAGATCTGGATTCTTCTCGACTGCGGTGAAGGCGTTCCAAAGCTTGTCGCGCTTTTTGTCCTCGCTGTTAGCGAGCGCGAGCGACACAACCGCGTCTACCACGTCCATCCTGTCGACCCACGCGGGGCGCAGCTTGCTTTCGCGCAGAGGCGCGGTCTCGGCCATTATGCAGCGGTAAGCTTTGATATGCGGGAGGTTGGTCACCTTCGTTATTTCGTCGTAGGCGGGATAGTTCTCGAAGTTCTCGTGAAGCAGAGACGGCCCCGCGGCGGTGAAGCTTTCCGCGAAGTTTTCCCACGCGCGCGCGTATTCGAGCAGATAGTCGTTTCTGAATTTATCGATGTAGACTCCGAGAATTTCTGAGCCTCCGGCGATCTCCTCAATGTCCTCCACCGTGTCGCGGACGGCCTTGCGTCCCGCCGCCGTGTAGCAGAAATCGACGCTGACGTCGGCTTCGCTCTGGATCGGGATATGCGTCCAGAATTGCGAGAGGCGTACGCTCTCGGAGGCGCGCGAACTGTTGAGCTGCGCCGTAATGTCGTTCATCAGATTGCTGCCGCGCCGCGTGAAGCTCTGGACGAGCAGCGAGCGTATCTCCATCGAGAGCGCTTCAAGCTGTTCGTCGTCGTCTATCCAGCGCAGCGCGTTGACGATGAGCTGTCCAGTAACCGGAGTCCACTCGGCCTCGTTGAGGCCGGTCAACGGGTACGTCCCGGCCGCCCCGTCCATTGAAGGAGCAGGATCTCCGAGACGGTCTGAGAGCGCCGCCGTAAGCCACGTCAGCTCGGTCGCGAGCTCCATGTCGCGCTCGCGCGTCTTGCCCGTCGCCGGCATGGAGAGGATGTCGCGGAACCGGTCTATCATCGGGCGCAGGATTATCCTGTTCACGTCGCGCACGTATTCGCGCTTTGCGCCGTTCAGCGCTCGGCCCAGCATGTCTTCGCCCATCTTTGGCAGGTACCACGCCCCGTATGATTTCTCAAGATTCTGTATGTAGTTCATTTCGGAGTAGAGGCGGGAGTAGGACTCCGCCAAAGGCCCCTGCGCGGGGTCGAGCACCATGAGCCCATCGCCGCCGGACTTCCCAGCAGCGACGTGCGGGTCCTCCGCGAGAATCCTGTACTGGTATATAGTGTTCGCCGCGAGCAGCCCGCAGACGGACAGAGTCAGAAGCAGCCAGCCCGTCATCAGCGCCATCCTGCCTCCCGCGCTAACCGGTATCCCGCTGAACGGCCGCGGAAGCGGCGCCGCTGGCAGGACGCGCGAGACGAGCGGGCCCACGAAGGGCGGCGTCCGCCGTCCGTTACGTCCGAGCGGCCGCGAGGCGCAGAAGTAGACTCCCGCGATTTCAGGATTGACCTGGTGAGCGAGCTCTCGCGAAAGATTTTCAGTGATTATATTAAGTTTAGGCGCGAGCGACCTTATACCGTTCAGCGCCGACAGCACGTCGCCGTGCGGCGGCGTCCCTTCCGCGGCTCCGTCGAGCACGAGCTCTTCGAGTTTTTCGGCGGCGTTTCCAAGGGCGTGGAGCGTCACGACAAGGTGCGCT
>UQVV01000256.1 GCA_900544635.1 uncultured Cloacibacillus sp.
CCACGATGGAGGCCACGGCGGCGCTCCGCGCCGCTTCTGCCGCCGGCGGCGGCGAGGACTTTTTTGCTGACGTAGCGCTCGCCGCGCGCGAGCGAGCGCAGCGCGGAGACGAGCTCCTCTATATCCGACGAGCTCGACATGACGCCGATGCCCGCGTTTTCGCCGGCGAGCGAGAGAAGGTCGCCCGCCGGCTCCTGCACGATGAACAGCGCGCGCATGTCCTTCTTGCCGCGCTTTCCCTCGCGCAGCATGTGTATGGTTTCGGCGTCCGGTATCTGCCGGTGTATGACGACGATTCCCTGGCCGCGCACGAACACCTCGCGCAGCCCCGCGGCGCCGCCGTCCGCCGCGCTTACTTCGAAATCCTCGACGCCGCGGAGCGCCGCGCGCAGCGCGTCGGTGAACAGAGAATCCGCGTCGGCGAGAATTATCTCAATTTTTTTCATTACGGCGCACCTCCGGCAAAATCTATGCTAGCATATCGTAATATGACATCTTCGAAGGGGAGCGATCCAGCTGAAGGATTTTGAGGAACATTACCCCATCTCAAAGAAAATATCCCGCTTCATAGGAGAAGCCATAAGGGATTATAGCATGATAAAAGCGGGAGACGGGGTCATGATAGGCCTTTCGGGCGGAAAAGACAGCCTGCTGCTCTCGCTCGCGCTCGCGTCGCTGCGCAAGCGCAGCCCGGTGAAGTTCGAGCTGCGCGCCTGCATGATAGACCAGTCGGGAGGCTCTATGGAGACCGGGGCCGTGCTCGGCTACATGGCGGAGCTCGGCATTCCCGTCACGACGATTACGCACCCGACATACCAGATAATGAAGGAGCGCGAGGAGCGGTCGCCGTGCAGCCTCTGCGCGAACATGAGGCGCGGGATGCTCGCGAACGCGGCGCGCGCCGCGGGCTGCGGAGTGCTCGCGCTCGGCCATCACAAGGACGACGCGGCGGAGACGGTGCTGATGAACCTGTTTTACGGCGGACGCTTCAAATGCTTCCATCCGCACCTCTATATGAGCCGCACGCAGATTCGCGTAATCCGCCCTATGATTTACGTCGAGGAGCGCAGCATACGCCTCGAAACGGAGCGGCTGGCCCTGCCGGTCACGAGCTCCTGCTGTCCCTTCGGCGGCGCGACGAAGCGCGACGAGGCGAAGGAGACGCTCGCGCGCCTGATGGCGGAGACGCCGGAGCTGAAGAGCAACATTATCCACGCGCTGAAAAATATGCGCGAGTCCGAGGGCTGGCCCGGCGGTATGCTGAACGGGTAGCCTTTGCGCGATACGCGCGGGAATTGCAAAAAGCGGGAGCCGTTAGTCTGAGACGGCCCCCGCTTTTTATTTTACGTTTCCGGATTTATCTGCGGCTCTGCGAGACTATCGTGAAGCTTTCTTCATCTTCGCCGTCATCGTCGTCCCCGCCGTCGCCTTCATCGGCGTCGTTGTCGGGCGATTCTGAGTCTTCCCCATCGGCGGTTTTGACCTTTTCCTCTGATTTGGAGGACTGGACGGCGGCTATCAGCGCGGCGAGCTGTTCGTCGCTCATCTCTTCGCCGCCGGCGTTCGGCTTGATTTTGATGAAGGTGCGCTGCACGCCGTCGACGTAGTAGTTCGTGTCGGCGATGACCAGAGCGCCGGATTTGATGCGTTCGGCCTTGATTTCGCTGACGAAGCGGTCTTCGAGCAGGTCCGCGGGCGAGAAGGATTCTTTCGCGTCCTTCTTGCCGCGCTGCGCTCCGGCCTTGCTGCCGGCTTTGTCCTTCCCGCCGTCTTTGCCCGCCGTCGCGTCAGAGGCGAGCTTGCCGCGGTTCTTGCCGGGCTCGGCCTTTTCGTCCTTGCCCTCGGTCAGGTCTTCCGGCCCGCCGATTTCGACTATCAGCTGGTTGTTGGCCTCCTTCGCGCTGAGCTCGCGAATGAGCTCCTTAAACGAGGTTATCGCGCGCGTTCCGGTCACTAGCGGCTCCTGCACCGGCTCTTCTATGCCGCCGCCGCGCGCCGTCACTTCGCAGAAGGCCATGGCGTTCTCCGGCACGGTCAGCTCGAAGGTCTTGACGACGGCGTCCTTGCGCCACGGGCGGAAGGTGACGTCTACGGTCAGCTTGTCTCCGGGGCTGTAGAGCTCTTTCTTGTCGCGGATTTCAATCTTCTCCACGTAGACTATGCGCGGCTCCTGCGTCAGCTCGACGTTCACCGTCACGCCGTATGGGGCTATCTCGCGGAATTTGTTGTGCGCGATGACCTTGTTCATAGCCTCGACCTCTTTCTGGAGGGATTTGACTATGTCCTTCTCCGAGAAGAAGATGTCGCGGCGCGCCCACGCGGGCTTCATGTTGCCGCCGTCGACCGAATATGTGAGCATCGCGGTGCCCTGCCCCTTGCGCGACCATTCCGCGTCTATCAGGCCTAGTATGCCAGTAGCGCCGAGCTCAGGGCCGACGAACGGGTCTGAGACGGTCTGGAAACGTTTCGTCGAGCTGCGTCCGGTGTCGGCGTCTTTGAAATTTACCGTGTAGCTGTAGGCCGCGGCGAGCCGCCCGAGGCGTCCGCCGATAGCCTGCGGCCTGTCCTGCGTTATGACGCCCGCTATCGAGTCGATATAGCCGAGCTTGAAGGAGCTTGTGAGGCTCGGGATTATCTTGACGATTCCGGCTTCGGTCATCGCGTAGGAGACCGCGCCGCGGTTGAACATAGGATGCGCGAAGGCGATGAAGCGCCCGTCCTTCGACAGAGCCGTCAGCGTGCCTATGCCGCCAGCGGAGAAATCTCCCCACGCGAGCGCAGCGCCTATCGCCGCGCCCGGCTCGGGCTTCCAGCCGAGGTTGACGGGGCTTCCGGCCTCCGCCTTCGTGCCGAAGGGGACGACCTCGACGCCGAACTGCTTTTCAAGGCGCTTCGACATCCTCTCGCTTATGCCGTCGACCATGAGCGGCATCATTTTCTTTTCGAGCTTGCCTTCGGCGGGGAGCTTCGGCTCGCCCGCGGCTTCG
>UQVV01000257.1 GCA_900544635.1 uncultured Cloacibacillus sp.
CGAGGCCCAGGCCCAGGCCTTCCTGCGTTCGTCTCTCGCCGGCGTTCCCTGCCCCGGATCGAGCGTACGCAGCCATTCCCGGAAAGGCACGTCGAGCCTGTAATAGAATTGTTCCGTCGCGCGGTCTGCTGCAGAGCCGCCACCTCCCGAAGCCTTTTCCAGATCGTCCGCCAGATTTCCGACTATCCACGCAACGTTGCCGCAGAGTTCTATTTCTATGAGCGCGAGCTCCTGCCAGACATCCCCCGCCTCAGTCAGAAGCCCGGCGTTGAACTCCAGAGAGTCCGAAAATTCGTCGGTGATGAAGAAGTCTTTGTCCCCGTACTGAACTCCGGTAATACGCAGCCGGAGCAGTCTGTCGTCTGGCAGGAGGCCGCCCTCTTTCAGAACGGCGGCCCACTCGACTACGCCGGGGCGTTTCTTGCCTTCGCCCTGCGCGGCGAAGGCGGCGAAGTCGCGCCACATCTGACGGCTCTTGTCATGCCTTTTCGGCTGGAATCCTGTGATTTGCTTATTCTTGTCAGTGACAGTTCTCCATACAGTCATCTGCTCCGTGAAGGCGTTTTCCCGCTGGAAGAAGTCTCCTCCGAGCAGCGTGTAACCCGTGACTGCGCCGCCCTCGCGTTTCAGCAGCAGTCTGCGGGACTGGAGCGTAAGCAATTCCGGCTGATTGTCGGGAAGCGGTATCTCCGTGCGCTCGCCTGCTTTCGGCGTTTCACGTTCCCATACGGGACCGCCCTCTTCCCAGCAGGAATACCTGTCTCGCAGAAGAACGAGGTTCAGCATAAGCGTTTCAAAGAGATTCTCACCGACCGCGCAGACCGCCCCTATTTTGCCGAGCCATCCGGCCCCCGGCGACGGCTGCCCCTTCTGCTTGGGTTTAGCCGAGGTGTCGTCGTAACCGTTGACGAAAAGCAGCCAGCGCGCAGCCTCGGCGTAAGAGAGCGCGGCCTTACCCTCTCCGGCGCACGGCGGAAAGAGCCGCGTCTTATTGTTGCTTTCCGACAGCGCGCCGTTGAGCTTGGCAGCCGTATAGTCTGTGCCTGCAATTCCGGGAACCTGAAAAAACGGACGCTCGGGGTCGAAAAGCCAGAATCTGCCGCGCTGCTCTTCAAGATAACGCCTTACCGGGATTTCCGGGAACGATCCTTCGTTCCATAGAGCGCCCCACCTGCGCAGCGCTTCGTCGTGCTCTTCTATCTCATAGGCGTCGCCGTTTTCGTCGCTTCTGGAAAACACCGTGTGCAGCACGGCGAGCAGCAGGCGCAGCACCGCCGTGTCCTGCGCGGGCAGTTCGCCCGCGAGGTCGCGGATTTCGTGCGCCTTGAGCAGGACGTCCGTGAGGGAAAGCTCCTTCTGCGTAAAATCCGGCAGCATGACCCTTATCCACGGCTCGTCCAGCAGATTAAATTCCCGATCCATCGCTCTCATCTCCAACCTTCATAATAGTCAGCCCCTCATCGCGGGAATAGGAAAGCGTATAGCCGCACAAAGAAGCTCGAAGTTTTTCGTCCAGCGGCAGCACGAGCTCGCCGCGCAGCAATCCGGAGCGCTGCCACTCAGGCAGGAGGCGCCTGTTTTCATCCTCCAATAAGGAAATAACGTCGTTTCTCTCATCTTTGTCCTTATCGCCGCGGGAGTGGAATATGTTGGGCAAAGATATTTTCTGCCGCGCTATCATCCGGCATTCCTCTTCGGACGGGACGCGGCCTCCTGGGATTGTCAAGCCTTCGTACTGCCACGGCATGAAAGAGAAATCCCCGCCGGAATCTCTCACCATGAGCAGCACTTCAATGGAAGGCTTCCCGTCGCGCACCGTGGCGGCGGCGACTGAGTCGCCGTCGCCGAGATCGTCGCTGAGCCAGCCGTGTATGGTGCCGTCAACGCCCCTCTGCGGCGGAGGGACTTTGAACGCGTCGGCGTCACGCTCTTTCCTCTTTGCCGTTTCCTTCCACTCGCGCGCGAGCTCGTCCGTCTCAAAAGCTCCGTCCTGCATATCCATATAAGTTTTCTGTACCAAAGGCGATATATCGTCGGGCAGAGTGACGCTCGAAGGCAGGAGCTCCGCCGTCCTCAGCAGGAGATAGCCTCCGTAGACCGCTTTTCCGCCTGCATCTAGTTCGTTTTCGCCGGCACCGAGCACCCAGCATTCCGCCTCTTCCAGCCCAGCGGGCCGTCTGCGGTTGTGGCGGTGCAGTCTTCCAATGCGCTGGAGCAGTAAATCCATCGGGCACAGGTCGCTGACGAGAATGTCGAAATCTATGTCCAAAGACTGTTCAAGCACCTGCGTCCCTACGACTATAAGGCCGTCGCGCTCCGCTTCCGTCCCTCGTTTCCCGAGCCTCGCGGTGATGCGCGCTTCGCGCTCTATTCTGTCGGCGGCTGTAAAACGCGAATGCGCGAGGATAACCTCCTTGTCCGGAAGCCTCTCCATGACGGCCCGCGCCGTCTGCTGCGCGCGCTTCACGGTATTGACTATGACGCCTGCGCAGCCGCCGCGCGCGAGAGCCGCTCCGAGCTCATCTATCCATTCGTCACCGCCTTTGCGGATGATGCGCACGGTGCGGCTCTTCCCTTCGACTTTGACGGCGCGCTGGCGGACTTCGTTCCCGTCCGTCCATGTGAGAAGCGGGTACGCTTCACTCTGCCGCCATTCGTCGTCCGCCGCGCTCTCGTGCTTCCTGCGTTTCCTGTTCATATACGCTTCGACGAACTCGGCCCGGCGCTTTGACGGCAGAGTCGCGGAAAGCAGGACGACGGGAATTTGGTAAGCTCCGAGCCAATTCAAAGCCCTGTCGAGGTACCTTCCCATGTATGCGTCGTAAGCGTGACATTCGTCGATGACGACGACCTTACCGGCCAGTCCGAGATGGCGCAGCATGACGTGCTTCTGCTTCAGCGCCGCCATAAGGAGCTGATCCACCGTGCCTATGACAAAATCAGCAAGCAGCGCCTGTTTGCGGCCGTCAAACCACGGATGCGCCACT
>UQVV01000258.1 GCA_900544635.1 uncultured Cloacibacillus sp.
CATTACCACCACAGCGCTATTTGCGAGCTCTTTGCTCGTAGGCCAAGATACTTTACGCGCGGAGCTCGCGCGCATCCTTGCCCCACTCCTGATAATATCCGCGCCCCGCCGTGACGAGCAGGATCTGCCCGCCGCGGTGGGTGTGCCAGTTGTTGCGGCAGGCCGGCGCGAAGGTTACGTTCGCGACGGGGCAGGGCATCCCCGTCAGCATTTTGAGCCAGACCTCGCCGCTGAAATTTTCGTTGTCGAACCTTTCCCCCGCGGGGAAAATCAAGCTGTCTTTGAAATCAGCCATCTGTATCGCCTCTTATTTATACGACTTCGCGTAAATTTCGACGCAGTCCTCGACGGAGAGCTCGACGCGGTCGTTGACGAAGAGCCAGCACATCGAGTCCATCGCGTTTTTCGCCATCTTCTCAAATTCGTCGGGCGTGATGCCGTAGTCGGACATCTTGAGGTCGTCGACGCCGCATTCGCGCTGCAGGTTCGCGAGCGCCGTCAGGAAGTCATCCGGCTTCGAGGCCTCCGTCATGCCCATTGCCTGCGCCATACGCACGAAACGCTCCGGCGCGACGCCCTTCTTGATGAAGAATTCGTAATATGCGAGGCTTATCATTATGAGCCCCGCGCCGTGCGGAAGCTCCTGGTGGTAGGCGCTCATCGCGTGCTCAAGCGAGTGCTCGCTCGTGCAGCAGCCGACGCACATCTGGATGCCCGAGAGGTAGTTGCCGAAGGCGACCTTCGCGCGCGCGTCGAGGTCCTTGCCGTCGCGCACCGTCGCGGCGAGGTTGCGGCCGACGTTCTCTATCGCGGTGATGGCCACCATGTCGCTCATGAGGTTCGCCTTGTTCGAGATGTAGCCCTCGGTGCTGTGGAAGAGCGCGTCGAAGCCCTGATAGGCGGTGAATTTCGGCGGCACGCTCGTCATCAGCTCCGGGTCGACGATCGCGACGACGGGGAAGAATTTCTCGCTGACGATGCCGGTTTTCTCGTGCGTATCGGGGTTAGTGATTACGCCGCCCGAGTCTGTCTCGGAGCCCGTGCCTGCCGTCGTCGTTATCGCGACTATCGGGAGCGGGTCGCGCTCCGGCGTTTTGCGTCCGCCCGTTCCGCTCTGCACGTAGTCCCAGAGGTCTCCGCCGTTAGTCGCCATCAGCGCGATGGCCTTCGACGCGTCCATTACGCTGCCGCCGCCGAGCGCGACGACGAAGTCGCAGCCGTGCTCGCGCGCGAAAGCGCCGCCCGCCATGACAGTAGACTTCAGCGGGTTCGCCTCGACCTTGTCGAAGACGAAATATTCGACGCCCGCCTTCGCAAGCTGCTCCTCCGTGCGCGCGAGATAGCCGTTTTCGCGCGTGGACTTCCCGTTCGATATGACGAGCATCGCCCTGCGCCCGGGCAGCGCCTGCTTGTGCAGGTTGTTCAGCTCGCCCGCGCCGAAAAGCGCCTTCGTCGGTACGTACATCAAAAATTTATCCATTTATATATTGCTCTCCTTTCGGGATATTTTCCCTATTTATCCTACATTATAAAATGTACCACTTAAAGCCGGCTCTAAGTCAAGGCCGCGCCGTGCCGCGCGAAAATTCCGCCGCGCATGAAAAATCCCCGCCGCATGGCGGGGATCGACGTTTTTGCCTGATATTCAGACCGACGGCATATCGCCGCAGAGGACGAGCACCGCGTCCTCCTCGCCGCCGTTCTCCCAGCGGTGCGGGACGAAGCCGTCGAAATAAAGCGAATCGCCCTCGCACATCTCACAGCTGACGCCGTCGCCGTAATGAAAGCTGACTCTGCCGCTCACGACGTAAAAAAACGCGTCGCCCGGCGCGGGCTGCCCGAGCTCGAGCATCGCGCCGCCCGGCAGCACGGCCTCGATAGGCTGCATCTTCGCGCTGCGCCGCATCGTAAGATAGCGCAGCGTCACGCGCCCGTCCTCGCCCGCGTGAACGACGAAGCCGCCGCCGCTGCGCACCGGCGCTAGCGGCTCGCGCCCCTCCGGCTGCGTCAGCGCGGAGACCGCCACGCCGTAGACCGCCGCGAGACGGCGCAGACTGTCGATGCTCGGCTCCGACTTTCCCGTCTCAAGCTTGGAAAGCTGGGCGACCGACAGGCCGACGCGCTGCGAAAGCGCTTCCAGCGTCCAGCCGCGTTCTTTTCGGTACCGTCTTATGGTTGCTGAAAAACTCATGGCGTCGCCTCGCTTTCGTTAAAAAGTATGGAGATGGAAGTATTGATTTTACATGTTAAATTCCTCTGCAAAAAGTATAGCCGTACCAATAGTGTCAGTCAATAACAACCATTTTTTCATCGTTCATAAACAACCGCAGCGATTTATATATCCGCATATAAATTTCTGCCGCGCGCCTCAAAAAAGCGAAACGCCGCCGCCTCATGCCGCCGCAGAAAAATAGTTAAGATAAATCAAACATAAAACACTCTTTCAAGCTCCCATGCGCGCCACTAAAAGCCTCCCGCGGCGCACGCCGCGCACATCGCCGCCGCGAATTTCGCGCCGAACGGAAAATCGTGCTTGACATAGAAGCGCTTCATCCGTATAATGACTTTTGTTGTTCGGGGGTATAGCTCAGTTGGGAGAGCGCTTGAATGGCATTCAAGAGGTCAGGGGTTCGAATCCCCTTATCTCCACCATTAAAAATTCAGTGCCGGTGCGGTTTGTCCGCTCCGGCATTTTTTTATGCTTTTTCTTCGCCCACATACTTCACGTCTTTTCAAAAAAAATCCTGTTGATTTTTTGCACTCCGGCCCGCCGCTGCAAAACGCCGCCGCCGTTTTCTTTGACACCTGTTTGACTTTATCCTATAATCCGCGTTTGGTGGTAAAAGTTTGCTTTTACCTGACAATATGTGAAACGGCAGATTTCGCCGTCAATTATAGAAGCAAGGGGGAGTAGGAAAACCGGGCGAGACATACGGCATAAGCGGCGGGGCCGCGGCGCGGGAGGCCACGCACGAAAGAAACCG
>UQVV01000259.1 GCA_900544635.1 uncultured Cloacibacillus sp.
TGATTTCTCCACGCGCTTTTCGCGCAGGGCCGTCAGGCTATTAAGCCGTTCGCCTTGAGCAGAGCTTCGAGCTCCGGCTCGTTGAAGCCGACGACGAATTTGTCGCCGATGAAGGTGACGGGGACGCCTATCTGTTTCGTCTTTTTGACGAGCTCCATCGCCAGCGCCCTGTCGGTCGTTATATCTACGTTGGTGTAGGCCACGCCGAGGCCCGTGAGGTAGTCCTTTACGCGCACGCACCACGGGCACGAGGGCGTCGAATATACTTTGACTTCCATGAGTATCACTCCGTTCGCGGAAACTGGAATTTTTATCGTTTACCATTATACACGACGCGGCGCAGGCCGCCGCGCGGAATTTAAAAATCTCTGTCCGCAATAAAAATTTGCGGAAATTTTTATTGCCGGCGCGCGTATTTATGCCTTTGAACATTGCCAAAAACGCAGAATTGCGCTACATTTATATGCAGTTTGTGAAAATGGGGATAATCGTGAGTATTTTGCTCTTACACTCTTAAGGAGGTACGTCATGTTCAAAATAGTGTCAAAACAGAAGATTGCGCCTAAAGAGTTCGATATGTGGGTCGAAGCTCCGCGCATCGCCGGCCACGCGAAGGCGGGACAGTTCGTCGTCCTGCGCGTGAACGACATGGGCGAGAGAATCCCGCTCACCATCGCCGACCACGACGAAGAGAAAGGCCAGATCCGCCTCGTCTTCCAGGTCGTCGGCAAGACGACCGCGGCTCTGTCGCGCCTCGAGCCCGGCGAAGCCATTCTCGACATCTCCGGCCCGCTCGGCACGCCCAGCGAGGTCGAGAAGTACGGCACTGTGCTCATGGTCGGCGGCGGCGTTGGCATCGCGGCGCTCTACCCGATCATCAAGGCCCTCAAGCAGCAGGGCAACAAGGTCATCACGATCCTCGGCGGACGCACGTCGAGCCTCGTCGTCATGAAGGACGAGTGCGCGAAGTACTCCGACGAGCTCATCGTCACCACCGACGACGGCTCCGAGGGCATGAAGGGCGTCGTCACCGACGCGATGAAGATGGTCGTCGAGCGCGGCGAAAAAGTAGACCGCTGCTGGTGCATCGGCCCCTCCATCATGATGAAGTTCGGGACGAAGGCCGCGAAAGAGCTCGGCCTGCCGATCTGGGTCTCGCTCAACCCGCTCATGGTCGACGGCACGGGAATGTGCGGCTGCTGCCGCGTCACCGTCGACGGCAAAATATTCTTCGCCTGCGTCGACGGCCCCGAGTTCGACGGACACAAGGTCAACTGGGACGAGTTCATGAGCCGTATGCGCCAGTACAAGGACGAAGAGAAGATTTCGATGGACAAGTACATTGAAGAAGGCTGCTGCTGTGGAAGATGGGTTACTGCAAGGCGTGGAAGCCCCCCATAAAGGAACAGGACCCCGAAGTCCGCAAGAGCAATTTCGGCGAAGTCTGCCTCGGCTACACGCTCGAAGAAGGCATGACCGAAGCGGGCCGCTGCCTCCAGTGCAAGACGAAGCCCTGCGTCGCCGGATGCCCCGTTAAAATAGACATCCCCGCCTTCATCAAGTGCATCAAAGAAGGCGACATGGCCGGCGCCGCCGCAGTCATGGATCAGTACACGAACCTCCCCGCCGTCTGCGGCCGCGTCTGCCCGCAGGAGTCGCAGTGCGAGGGCAAGTGCACCGTCGGTAAGATGAAGGACTTCGAGCCCGTCGCGATAGGCAAGCTCGAGCGTCTCGTCGCCGACTGGAAGTACGCGCAGGAGAACATGGAAGCGAAGCCCTACGAGGGCGAGAAGAAGGGCAAGGTAGCCGTCGTCGGCTCCGGCCCGTCGAGCCTCACCGTCGCTGGCGACCTCGCGAAGATGGGCTACGAAGTCAAGATATTCGAAGCTCTCCACGCCGCGGGCGGAGTCCTTATCTACGGTATCCCCGAGTTCCGTCTCCCGAAGAAAATAGTCAAGATGGAAATCGAAGCGATGCAGAAGCTCGGCGTCGACATCGAGACCAACGTCGTCGTCGGAAAGACGATCACGATGCAGGAGATAATGAAGGAATACGACGCCTGCTACATCGCGGTCGGAGCCGGCGCGCCGCACTTCCAGGGCGTCCCCGGAACGACGCTCAACGGCGTCTACTCCGCCTCCGAGTACCTCACGCGCATCAACCTCATGCACGGCTACGAGTTCCCGAAGTTCGACACGCCGGCTAAGAAGGCCCACAAGGTCGTCGTCATCGGCGGCGGCAACGTCGCTATGGACGCCGCCCGTTCCGCGAAGCGCCTCGGCGCCGAGGAAGTGACGGTAGTCTACCGCCGCTCGCTCGCGGAGCTCCCCGCGCGTATCGAAGAGTACCACCACGCCGTCGAAGAGGGCATCATCTTCAACTGGCTGACGAACCCGACCGAGTACGTCGACGACGGCAACGGTTCGCTCAAGGGCGTCAAGTGCATCAAGATGGAGCTCGGCGAGCCCGACGCTTCCGGACGCCGCCGCCCCGTCCCCGTCGAGGGCAGCGAGTTCTTCATCGAGGCCGACTGCGCCATCGAGGCTATAGGCCAGGGCGCTAACAAGGTCCTCCTCTCCACCTTCCCCGAGATGAAGCTCAACAAGTGGGGCTACATCGAGGCCGACCCCGTGACCGGCGCGACCTCCGTCCCCGGCGTATTCGCGGGCGGAGACATCGTAACGGGAGCCGCCACGGTCATCCTCGCGATGGGCGCGGGCAAAGAGGCCGCCGTTGCGATCGACAAGTACATCACCGAAAAGAAAGCCGCGAAGTAGTCAACGAACGGCAGATCATACGAAAAATCCCCCGCTTAGCGCGGGGGATTTTTTCTTGCCTTTTGATTGTTCGCCGCCTACATCGAAATGCCGAGCAGACGCTGTGCGCCCCAGCCTATCATGAACGAGACGGCGGCGACGCCGAAGCTGATGAATATCATCTCGCGGAAAGCGGGTGCGAAGGGCTCTTTGCGCACCACGGAGA
>UQVV01000260.1 GCA_900544635.1 uncultured Cloacibacillus sp.
GGGCGTCCGCTGCCGCGCGCGAAGGATAAAAACCAACGCCGGCACTGCCGCTGCGCGCCGGCCATAGACATCGGCGCATACGACACATGCGCGAGCGGGTGCCGCTACTGCTACGCGTCGCACAGCGCGAGAAGAACCGCAGCCAACATCGCAAATCACGACGACGGCGCGCCATATCTGTAAACACTGAGCTACCCCCGCAATTTTGCCGAAAAAGAAGGATTACACTATAATAACCTCTGACGTTAGACGCCGCGCAGCGCGGCAAAGAGGCAATTTTTCGGGTCTGGGCGATCGTGCCGGGCACACGGCCCGCGGCAAAAACATCAAGAGAAGAGGAGACAGACATGACGCAGTACGACGCGCGCAACATCTCCATGATGATGGACCTTTACGAGATGACGATGGCGCACGGGTATTTCAAAGAAGATAAAGTTGGCGACTTCGCCACATTCGACGTATTCTACCGCAGAAACCCAGACGGCGGGGGCTTTGCGATCTTCGCCGGACTCGAGCAGGTGCTCGAATACCTTGAAAACCTCCACTTTGACGAACAGGACATAGAATACCTGCGCTCGCTCAAAATATACGACGAAGACTTCCTGCGCTGGCTCGCGGGCTATCGCTTCCGCGGCGACGTCATCGCAATGCCGGAAGGCAGCATAATGTACCCTGACGAGCCCGTACTGACAGTCAACGCGCCGCTCATCGACGCACAGCTCGTAGAAACCGCCATACTTACGCAGATAAACCATCAGTCGCTCGTAGCCACGAAGACACAGCGCATCGTGCGCGCCGCCCAGGGACGCGGAGTCGCCGACTTCGGCGCGAGACGCGCCCACAACATCGACGCGGCCGTCTACGGCGCGCGCGCGGCGTACATCGGCGGCGCGGACAGCACCGCGACGGTGCTCGCAGGACAGATGTTCGGCATACCGGTCAGCGGGACGATGGCCCACAGCTGGGTCATGTACCACGACGACGAATACACGGCGTTCCGCCGCTTTGCCGAGCTCTACCCGGACAACGCCGTACTGCTCGTCGACACATACAACGTGCTCGACTTCGGCGTGCCGAACGCGATAA
This sequence comes from uncultured Cloacibacillus sp., assembly GCA_900544635.1. Classification (GTDB taxonomy): domain Bacteria; phylum Synergistota; class Synergistia; order Synergistales; family Synergistaceae; genus Caccocola; species Caccocola faecigallinarum. The sequence goes on from UQVV01000260.1 coordinate 1,087, forward strand.
AAGCAGCCAACGAAGTCCTGGCACCGATGGGCAAACGGCTCAAAGGCATCCGCATAGACTCCGGCGACCTCGCCTACCTCTCAAAAGCGGCGCGCCAGATGCTCGACGAAGCGGGGCTCACCGACTGCAAAATCGTCGCCTCAAACAGCCTCGACGAGTTCACCATACGTTCCATCCTCGACCAGGGCGGCTGCATAGACTCATTCGGCGTCGGCGAGCGGCTCATCACGGCGAAAAGCGACCCCGTCTTCGGCGCCGTCTATAAACTCGTCGCAGTCCACGAGGGACAGGCCTGCCGCCCGACCATCAAAATATCCGAAACATTCGAAAAAATCACAAACCCGGGCCGCAAACGCCTCTGGCGCGTCTACGACGCAGACGGCTGGGCAATCGCCGACCTCATCACTAAAGAAGACGAATCCCCCGACTTCAGCGGAGCATACGCCTTCGTAGACCCGCAAAAACCGTGGAAACGCTACGTATTCTCCGACCACACGATCCGCAGCCTGCGCGAGACCGTAATGAAAGACGGCAGACGCCTGCGCCCCGCGCCGCAGCTCAGAGACATCCGCGCCTTTGTAAAACGCCAGCTCGACACAGAAGTCTGGCCGGAAGAACAGCGTTTCGAAAACCCGCACCATCACTACCTCGACATGAGCCCCGCCTACTATAAAATGAAAATGGCGCTGCTTAAAGAAGCGCAGCAGCAGGCATAACTTCTAGCTAAAAACCGTATATAAAGCGAAAATAAAAACATTCGCCGGGAAGCAAGTTCATGCTCCCCGGCGAATGTTTACCTGCAAAGGCACGCATCGCAAGGCAAAATAAAATAAAAACGGCTCAAAGCCCGAAAGCTCTGAACCGTTGATATGACTTGGCGGAGGCGTGTAGGAATCGAACCTACCAGAGAAGCTATTAACCCCTCTCACCGGATTTGAAGTCCGGGCCCAGCACCAGCTGAAACGCACCTCCGTGAGATGACTGGTACAGTTTATCAGAAATGGCGGCGGTTCGCAAGGAACGGCGGCGTTTTGGGCGCGGGGCTGCGGCTGCGCCGCGGCGCGTGCATTTTCGGCGCTCGGCCCGCGCGGCGCGGCGGGCTGCGGCGTTCCTTCGCAAGGGCGTTTTCCGCGCGCTTCGGATTGTGCGCGACGCCGGCTTTGCTTTTTGGTTTTTTGGATATTTACGGCCTGCGACGCGCCGCTGCGGCCGGCTGCCGTGTTTTGTGTGTTGTCACGCGGCTTCGGTCCAGCGTTTGAAGGTGCCGCGGTCTACCTGGAGCCGTCGGGCGGCTCCGCGCGCGGAGATTTCTCCGTTTTTCCATGCCGCTTTCAGTGTTTCAAAATTTTCTGGGCGTTCTTTGGGCCTGCGTCCGAAGCGGACGCCACGGGCCAGCGCGGCGACTATGCCTTCGGCCTGACGCTGGCGTATGAAGGCGCGCTCGGTTTCGGCGACGTAGCTGAGGAGCTGCAGCACTATGTCCGCGATGACTATGCCTGTGAGGTCGCGGCTTTGGCGCGTGTCGAGCAGCGGCATGTCGAGGACTACTATTTCGGCCTGTTTTTTCTTCGTGAGCAGCCGCCACTGTTCGAGTATCTCGGTGTAGTTGCGTCCGAGGCGGTCTATGCTTTTGACTACGAGCGTGTCGCCGCGGCGGAGTTTGTGGATGAGGCGCTTGTAGCCGCCGCGTTCGAAGTCTTTGCCGGACTGGCGGTCGAGGTAGATGTTTTCGTCCGGGACGCCGTATTCGATCATCGCGGCGCGCTGGCGTTCTTCGTTCTGGTCTCTCGAGGAGACGCGGATGTAGGCGTACTGTCTGCACATTTTGATTCCTCCCGTAATTTGAAATGCGTCCTTCTATTATGTCGGGAGGGCACGGC
>UQVV01000261.1 GCA_900544635.1 uncultured Cloacibacillus sp.
GCATTAAGTATTCCACCTGGGGAGTACGCCGGCAACGGTGCTTTGTGTACGGGTGCTGCGGGGTCCGCATTATTTCGCGCGATGGGCCGCTTTCGCAGATTTTGCCGTCTTTTAGGACGATTATCTTTTCCGCGGCGAAGGCGGCGAGGCGCAGGTCGTGGGTGACGAATAGCATCGACATACCTGTCGCGGTGCGGCGGCGCAGAGCTTCGATTATCTCGCCGCGCGTCGAGGCGTCCTGCATCGAGGTCGGCTCGTCGCAGAGCAGCAGCTCCGGCCCGAGCATGAGGGCGCGCGCGAGTTCCACGCGCTGGCGCTGTCCGCCGGAGAGGCCGACGGCGCGCGAGGCGAAGATTCGTTCGTCGGTGAGGCCGAACTCGGAGAGAAGCTCCTTCGCGCGCTCGCGCCGCTCCGCCTTCGTGCGTTTGACGCCCGCTATTATTTCCGGCTCCGTCACGGCGTCTATGACCGACAGTCCCGGCGGCAGAGCGCCGTATGGGTCCTGCGGCACGTAGCCGCAGCGGCGGCGCAGCGCGGTGAGTTCGCGCGCGGGCGCGCCGTTCAGCTCTTTTCCGAAAAGCTCGACGCTTCCGGATTTCTGCGGAATCAGCCCTATCGCCGAGCGCAGCAGCGTGCTTTTGCCGCTGCCGGATTCTCCGACTATCGCGAGTGCCGCGCCGCCGCCCGTGAGCGAGAGGCTCACTCCGTCGAGCGCTGTGTGGCTTTTCGCGCCGCGCGATTTGAATTCGACCGTCAGGTCTTTTATCTCAAGAATAGGTTCAGCCGTCATTTTTCGTCCCTCAGAGCATTGCGGCGATGAGCGCCTTCGTGTGTTCTTCCTTCGGCGCGCGTATCAAGTCCCGCGGCGCTCCGCTCTCTATCAGCCGCCCGTCCTTCATCACGAAAAGCTCGGAGCAGGCCGAGGCCGCCATCGGCAGGTCGTGCGTCACGAGCAGTATCGTGAGGTTCTTCTCGCGGCGCAGCTTTTCGAGAAGGCGCAGAATCGCCGCCTGCGTTATCACGTCGAGCGCCGTCGTCGGCTCGTCGGCGAGGACGAGTCCCGGCTCGCAAGAGAGCGCGAGCGCAATCGCAGCGCGCTGCTTCTGTCCGCCGGAGAGTTCGTGCGGATAGCGGCCGGCGATGGAAGCAGGCAGCTCTACCTCTTCGAGCAGCTCGGCAGTCCGCCTTTCCGCATCTTCGCCTTTTACACCGAGATGGACTTCGAGGACTTCTTTTATGTGGCGGCCTATCGTCATTACCGGCGTGAAGGAGTTCAGCGCCCCCTGCGGCACGAGCGCGATTTCGCGCTGGCGCAGGGCCGCGAGCTCGCTTTCGGGCAGGCCGAGGATGTTCCGCCCCTTGTATAAAATTTCGCCGCGCGCCTCCGCTCCCGCGGGAAGCAGGCCGAGCAGCGTCATCAGCACCGTGCTTTTGCCGCTTCCCGACTCGCCTATGAGGCCGCAGAATGAGTTCTCCGCGACGGCGAACGATACGTTCTTCACCGCCTCGTTCGCCGCGCCGTGCGCGTCGTATGTCACAGTCAAATTTCTGACTTCGAGCATCATTTTTTGCCGAGCCTCGGATCTATTTTTTCTTCAAGGAATTTGCCGATGTCCATAAAAATCAGGCATACGGCGACTATCGCAAGCCCGGGCGGCAGCAGCAGCCACCAAGCCCCTTCGGTGAACGCGCCGAAGGAATGGGCTTCGTGCAGCATACGCCCCCACGATATGAGCCTCGGGTCGGAAAGGCCGAGAAATGCGAGCCCCGCCTCGGCGAGTATTGCGCCGGGCACGCCGAGCGCGATGTTCGCTAGCAGCACGGGCGCGGTCTCGGGAACGAGATGGCGCGCGAGTATGTAGCTGCGCTTCGCGCCGAGCGCGCGCAGCGACTCAACCCACTGGCTCTCGCGCAGCGTCAGGACGAGCGCGCGCACGCTTCGCGCCGTGCCCATCCACGAGAATATCGAAAGTATCAGCACGAGCTGCCACAGCCCCTTGCCCCAAATTCCGGCGAGCACCATCAGTATCGGCAGCGTCGGGATAGACATCAGGATGTCGACGGCGCGCATAATGAGCGCGTCGCATAGGCCGCCCGCGTATCCTGCGGCGAGGCCGAGCGACATTCCGAGCAGGCTCGCGATGAGCGTCGCGCTGACGCCGATGATGAGCGAAGCTCGTATGCCGTATATCAGCAGAGTGAAAACGTCGCGCCCGCGCTGGTCCGTGCCGAGCAGTCCGCAGCGCTCGCCCGGCATCGAAAGGCGCAGCGATACGAAATCCGCGCCGCGGACGAGCAATTTATATTCTCCCTCGCACGGGAAGAGATAGTCGACGCTCCTGCTTATGAGCGGCAGTCCTAGCGTCTGCTTGAAAATCATGTCGCGACCGTCGAGGTTCAGCCAGTATTCGGACTCTCCGTTCATTTCCGCAAGCTTGTATTCGCGCTCCGGCGTCCGCCAGATTATCGAAACGTCAGCCTCGGGGTGCGCCGCTACAGTACCTGCGAGCGCGAATATCGCGGGCGGCTTTTTGTCCCATTTGACGGAGGTTTCCGCCGCCGTCACGTCGTATGAGACGTTTGCCGGAAGCGAGCCGGAACGCCACCATACGGGACGCGCGAAGGGCGCTCCCGCGAATTCGTAAGGCGAACGCGGCAGCAGAGCCGGGCCGAAAGCGCCCAAGAGTGCGAGCAGGATAAAGGCGATGACGCTTTTACGCGACAAAATGTCTTTCATTCTTTGCGTCCCTCGATTCTCACGCGCGGGTCTACGAGGCCGCAGGCTATGTCGGCGAGCAGATTGCATGTAACCGTTATCAGCGCGAGCAGGTAGAAGGCCGCGCCGGCGCTGGGGTAGTCGCTGCCGGAAATCGCTTCAAGCAGGAACGTTCCTATGCCGTGCAGCGAAAAGACC
>UQVV01000262.1 GCA_900544635.1 uncultured Cloacibacillus sp.
ATCCATTACGTTGATGCGTGAGGCTGAACGGGTGCAAACTGCGGCGGAGTACGGGAGCGTCGGGGGAATACTTAAAAGCGGCCCGGATTTATCGCCGGACCGCTTGTTTTATGCTTCGCGTCGTAGTTATGACGTCCTACAGCATATCGGGCAATGCGTCCTTGTATTCTTTCACTTCGCGTTCGAAGCATGCGAGTTTTTCCTTCGCGCGCGCTATCTGACCGCGCACCTGCTCGGGGGCCGCGCCGCCGTAGGTGCTGCGGCGCTCCATGGAGCGGCGCGGCGTCAGCAGCGGAAGGAGGTCTTCTCCGACTTCGGGGATGACGGCCCGCCATTCTTCAAGCGACAGTTTGTCCATCGGACGGTCGTGCTCTATGCACCAGCGGACGGCGTGGCCGACTTTTTCGTGCGCGCTGCGGAAGGGCACGCCGCGCAGCACGAGGTATTCCGCGACGTCGGTCGCGAGGATGAGGCCGTCGGCGAAGCCGCGGTTCGCCTTTTCTTCGTCGACGTCGACGTGCGCGAGGAGCGGCGGAAGGACGGAGAAGATGAGCTTGAGGCAGTCGAGCGTGCGGAAGAGTCCGCGCTTGTCGTCCTGGAGGTCGCGGTTGTATGTGAGCGGGATGCCTTTCATCATCGTGAGGAGGTCGACGAGCGCGCCGGTGAGCTGGCCCGCCTTGCCGCGCAGCAGCTCGAGCACGTCGGGGTTCTTTTTCTGCGGCATGATGCTGGAGCCGGTGCAGAAGGAGTCGGGCAGCTTGACCCAGCCGAATTCGGTCGTGAAGTAGATGATGAGGTCTTCGGAGAGGCGGCTTACGTGGTCGCCGAAGACGGCGGCGAAGTAGAGTATGTCGAGGAAGTGGTCGCGGTGGGCGACTGTGTCCATGCTGTTTTCGGTGAGGCGCGGGAAGCCCATGTCGCGCATGGTGTATTCGCGGTCGAGCGGGAGCGTGGAGCCGGCTAGCGCGCCGCAGCCGAGCGGCGATTCGTCTACCGCGTCGTAGGCTGCGAGCAGGCGGCGGGCGTCGCGCATGAAGGCCTGCGCGTGCGCCATCCAGAAGTGGCCCATCGATACGGGCTGCGCCTGCTGGAGGTGGGTGTAGCCGGGGACGACGACGTCGGCGTGTTCCTCGGCCTTCGCGAGCAGGACGTTTATCAGCGTTTCAAGGCCGTCCCATATCCCGAGCAGCTCTTTGCGCAGGTAGAGGCGGACTGTGGTGTTGACCTGGTCGTTGCGGCTGCGTCCCATGTGGAGGCGCGCGCCGGTCGCGCCGCATTTTTCGATGAGGCGCGATTCTATGTTCATGTGTACGTCTTCGAGCGCGGGCTTCGGCTGGAATTCGCCGCTCTTTATTTCTTCCGCTATCTCGCGCAGGTTTTTCTCTATCGTCTCGGCCTCGTCCTTCGACAGCAGCCCTGTGTGTCCGAGCATACGCACGTGCGCGATGCTGCCGCGTATGTCTGCCGCGGCCATGCGCCAGTCGAGGTCAAGCGACTGCGTGAAGCCGAGCACCGCCGCGTCCATGTCCTGAGAGAAACGTCCCTTCCACATTTTATGTTTTCCCCTTTCGATAAATCAGCCGGTATTAAATTTGTATATTCGTCCGCAATTATAGCATTTTTCGGCGGCGCGGCGTTTTCTCGTACTCGAGCGCCGCGGCGCTAGATTTCTTCGCCGTCCAGGCCGATTTCGCCCTGTTCCTCGCTTGGGCCGCGCGCGATTTTTCTTTCGAGGCGCTCTATTCTGTGGCGCAGCGAGGCGCGGTCGGCCTCCCAGTTTTTGTCTTTGAATATTCTGTGGCGTTCGAGCCAGCGCAGCGCCTCCCGCGCGTGGACGAGCGCGTCGGCGGGGCGGCGGAAGCGGTGCTCCTCTATCTTCGCCATCGTTTCGAGCGTGCGCACGGGGCGGCGTTCGGTCGCGAGCGACTCTTTGTAGTAGTCGTAGGCGGCGCGATAGTTGCCCGCCGCGCGCTCGTTTTCCGCGAGGCGCAGCAGCGCGACGTGGCGGTCGCGCGTGAATTCGAGCGCCGCTTCCCACGTCTCGCGTGCCTTGCCGGCGCAGCCCTTCGCGGCCCAGAGGTCTCCGGCGCGCACCATGTCGGCGGCGCAGCCGCAGTCGCCCGAGGCCATGGCGGCGATTTTGCGCTGGAGCACGGCGAGCGACACTATGTCGAGCGTGTTGTGGTAGAAGACGCCGCGCAGGGGCGAAGCGTCGGAGTCGCGCAGGAACTGCGTGTACATCCACGGGATTTCGCCGCCCGGCACGTCCTCGCCGCCGCGCTGTAAGCCGAGGACGTTGCGCTCCATCGACGAGAGCGAACACGAGGCGAGCCGCCCGCGGTAAAAATGGCGCGCGAGCAGAAGCAGGTCCATGTGCGGCGCGTAACGCCACGAGGGGACGCTGCGCGCGAGCGTGTAGCGCGTGAGCAGCAGCGGCAGGTCGAAAGCGCGGCCGTTGTATGTGACGAGGCCGCAGCCGCGCGGCAGCTCGTTCTCGACGGCTTCGAGCCACGCGCGCTCCCACGCGGGGCCCGCGAGGAAGAGCTGGACGACGCGCAGGCAGTCCTCGGCGCATATTCCGAGGCCGATGAGGAAAGCGTAGGTCCCCGTGCCGCCCGATAGGCCCGTCGTTTCCGTGTCGAGGAATACGGGGCATTCGCTGCCGCCCCACAATTTCAGCGCCGCGCCGCTCTCCTGCGGCGGCGTCAGCACGTTTCTGCCGTAGGCCGAGCCGTAGCGGAAGCGCCGCTCCATGCGGTAGACGCCGCGCGCCGTCCACTCGCCCTCGGGCAGCCCCGTAACGTCGAGCTCTTTGGGCAGGACGGTCTCGCGCGGCGCGGGGCGCGGCTCCGGCGCGCCGCCCGTTTTTTCAAATCTTTCGGAGTCGAATTTACCGCGCGGACGCGGCACC
>UQVV01000263.1 GCA_900544635.1 uncultured Cloacibacillus sp.
AGTTCGACGCCTACGTCGCGGGAGCCGGAAAGCTCATGGCGAAGATCGCCGCGGAGCGTCAGTCCGGAGCTATGGTCGCCGACGTCCTCTGGCACAGCGAAGTCCCCGACTTCTACCAGCTTAAGAAGGAAGGCGTCCTCGAAGCCTACAAATCGCCCAACGCGCAGTATGTCGACAGCCCCGTCATCGACCCGGACGGCTACTTCACGCCCGCCCGTAACGGAACGCTCGGCATAGTCTACAACACCCGCTTCATCAAGGAAGCCCCGAAGACGTGGCAGGACGTTCTCGGCCCCGACTATAAGGACGCTTTCGGAATCGCCGACCCCGCGCTCTCCGGCACGGCATACGGCAGCGTCGCGGCGCTTGTGAACCTCTACGGCTGGGATTACTTTAAGGAAATCCAGAAGAACGGCGGCGTTATGAGCCAGGGCTCCGGCCAGGTCGTCGACGACACCGCGATGGGCGACCTCGTAGCATGCATCGGCGTCGACTACATCACGATGGCGAAAATAGAGAAGGGCGCCACGCTCGCTATGGCCTACCCGAAAGAAACGATAGTCCTTCCGAGCCCCGTCGGCATCATCAAGGGCACGAAGAACCTCTCCGCGGCCCAGAAGTTCGTCGACTTCCTGCTCTCCAAGGAAGGCCAGCAGATCATCGCCAACAACTACACGCTTCCGGTGCGCGACGACGTGACGCTCCCCGAGAACAGCCCGCTGCCGAAGCCGCATGACGCTGTCGTCAACGCCATCAAGCTCGACTTTGAGAAGATGAGCGGCGCAGGCAAGGAAGAGGTCATCAAGCAGTTCAAGGACATTATGCGTCCCGGCAAATAACCGTCAATAACTTGAAGCTTACGAAGCGGGGCCGCGCCGCACGCGGCTCCCGCGCGCAAGGTCTTTGATTTTCAGGGGAGGGCCCGATTGAAGCACCGGCCTTCCCCATAGTTATATCAGACGAAAGGAGTTGTTTTGTTTGGCCGAAGTAAAACTTGAGCATGTGCGCAAAGCTTACGGCAAGAAAGTCGTTTACAAGGACCTCAACATCACGATAAACGACGGCGAATGCTTTACGCTGCTCGGCCCCTCCGGCTGCGGCAAGACCGTCATGCTGCGCATGATAGCGGGCTTCGAGTCGCCGGACGCCGGAACGGTGAAGATAGGCGGCGTGACGCAGTCGTCGCCCGCGGAAAAGATAATGGTGCCGCCGGACGAGCGCGCGCTCGGCGTCGTCTTCCAGGACTACGCGGTCTGGCCGCACATGACGGTAAGAGAAAACGTCAACTATCCGCTGAAGATGCAGAAGGTGGAGAAGGAGGAGGCCGCGAGACGCACCCAGGAGGCCATCAACAGCGTCAACCTCACCGGCCTTGAGGAACGCCTGCCGTCGCAGCTCTCAGGCGGACAGCAGCAGCGCGTCGCGCTCGCCCGCGCGCTGGTCGCAGATCCGAAGATAATGCTTCTCGACGAACCTCTGACGAACCTCGACGCGAACCTGCGCGAGGAGATGCGCTTCGAGATAAGGGCGCTCCAGAGAAGAAAGGGCGTCACTGTCCTCTACGTCACGCACGACCAGGAAATCGCGCTCGCGATATCCGACCGCCTTGCGGTGCTCGACCAGCACGGAAACGTCTGCCAGGTCGGCACGCCGGTCGAGCTCTTCGAGCATCCGGTCAACGCGTTCGTCTTCCGCTTCATGGGAGTCGCGAACATGCTGCCGGTCGAGGAGCGCGGCGGCAAGCTTTGCGTCAAGGGCACGGACGCCGTGCTCGCCGACGAGGTGAAGGAGCCTCTCCCCGCCGACGCGGTGATGGGCTGCCGCCCGTCGGACATCGACCTGTTCCGCGACCCGGAGGCCGGAATGGTGACTGGCACGGTCACGCGCGTCAACCTGCTCGGCCCGATAGTCGACCAACGCATAGATTTCGCTGGACACGAGCTGCGTTCCCAGATGGAGACGCACTACGCGATAGACCATAACCTCATATTCGAAGAGGGCGACCGCGTCGGAATCCATATCGCCAACCAGCTGATATTCGACGCGAGAACAATGGAAGGAGTGATAGAGGATGCCTAACCCCAGCCACGGCGGCAGAAAGTTCGGGATGGCGGAGATAATCTTCCTTCTCGCCGTCCTCATCCTCGTTGTTGTAGTCGCGCTTCCGGTCATCCTCATCTTCTGGACCTCGTTCGTCGTAGACGGGCAGCTGAACCTCCAGACCGTCGTAGATACGATAATGCAGGAGGAGACCTTCCAGGCGCTCAAGATGTCCATACTGATAGCGATATGCGTCACAGTGCTCTGCACCGTCGTCGGAACGCTCTTCGCGTGGCTCGTCACCAGGACGGACATGCCGTTTAAGGAGACGATGAAGGTCCTCTTCACCGTTCCCTTCATGCTCCCGGCCTTTATCGGAGCCATCGCGTGGAAGATGCTGCTCTCCCCACGTGCGGGGTATATCAACCAATTCTGGATGGGGCTGTGGGGGACTCGGGAACCGCTCTTCAACGTCTACGGCTTCTGGGGTATAGTCGTCATCGAAAGCATGTACCTGTTCCCCTTCGTCTTCATACAGGTCAGCGGCGCTCTCGAGCATATGGACCCGACGCTTGAGGAGTCTGCGCGCATATCGGGCGCGGGGCTCTTCACGATAACGCGCAAGATAACGATACCGCTGATAATGCCCTCCGTCGTCGCTGGCGCGCTGCTCGTCTGCCTCTACTCGCTCTCGCACTTCGGAACCCCGGCCATCCTCGGAACGGGCGTTGGAATCTACACCATCCCGACGATGATATACGAGCTGATCCACCAGAGCGCGGGCAGCTTCGCCGCGATACGCGCGGCGACGGTCCTCTCCGTCGTCCTCGTCCTCTCCGCGGCTATCATCCTC
>UQVV01000264.1 GCA_900544635.1 uncultured Cloacibacillus sp.
GAGACCTCGCCGGGCGAGTTGGAAAGTATATACAAAAGCCCCACTGCATCGCCGCCCTTCGTAAGTGAGCGCGGTTACACGACCGCTTGACTGCATGATATAATTATAGCTGATTGGGGGACTATGCGAATGTTCATTCCTCTGGAGGGCGAAAACGTCCTCTGCCTCGAAAACGCCGTCGCGATATACAGGGAAGACGGCGCGACGGTCATTCTCAAACGAAACGGCGGAAAAGAACGAACCTCATTCACACCGCGAATCCTCGCAAAGCGCGGGGCGCAGCTCAGCGCGCGGTGGGCGGCGGACGCCGCGCTCATGAAAGAAGATTTGCGCAAAAGGAGCAATTCATAGATGGCAGACATGGAACTTCCGGTAAACCCGCAGAACGGCGATCTCGCCTCCGACTACAACGAAAAGGACATACACGTACTCGAAGGGCTCGAAGCGGTCCGCAAACGCCCCGGCATGTACATCGGCGACCAGGGGCAGCGCGGGCTGCACCACCTGGTCTACGAGGTCGTCGACAACTCTATAGACGAATCCCTCGCCGGCTTCTGCGACACCATCGGCGTCACGATACACAAGGACGGCAGCGTCAGCGTCGTCGACAACGGCCGCGGCATCCCGACCGGCATGCACGAGTCGGGCCGTCCCGCCGCCGAGGTCGTCCTCACGGTGCTGCACGCGGGCGGCAAATTCGACAAAAGCGCATACGCGATATCGGGCGGGCTTCACGGCGTCGGCGTCTCGGTCGTCAACGCGCTCTCCGTGTGGCTCGAGCTCACGATCTGGCGCGACGGCAGGGAGTACCGCCAGCGCTACGAGCGCGGCAACCCCGTCACGAAGCTCGAGGTCGTGGGCGATACCACGCTGCGCGGCACGCGCGTGCAGTTCATGCCCGACGGCGAGATCTTCTCGACGACGGAATTCCAGGCCGACATTCTGAAGCAGCGGCTGCGCGAGCTCGCCTTCCTCAACTCTCACATAACGATAAACTTCGAGGACCAGCGCCCCGAGAAGCCCGAGAAAAAGACCTACCACTACCCCGGCGGCATCGGCTCGTTCGTCGAGTACCTCAACAAGGGCAAGGAAGTGCTCTTCAAGGAGCCCGTCGTAATCCGCGGCGAGAAGGACAAAACGCAGCTCGAGGTCGCGATACAGTATAACGACACATATATCGAACGCCTCTTCGGCTTCGTCAACCTCATCAACACAATCGAGGGCGGCACGCACGTCGCGGGCTTCCGCACCGCCGTCACGCGCGCCGTCAACGACGAGGCGCGCAAGCAGAAGCTGCTCAAGGACAAGGACGCGAACCTCACCGGCGACGATTTGAAGGAAGGGCTAACCGCCGTCATCTCCGTCAAGGTCATGGAGCCGCAGTTCGAAGGGCAGACCAAGACCAAGCTCGGCAACAACGACGTCAAGGGCATCGTTGACTCGATAGTCTACGAAGGGCTCAAAAACGCGCTCGACGAACGCCCCGAGATACTCAAGCCGATAGTCGAGAGCGCGCTGCGCGCGCGCCAGGCCCGCGAGGCCGCGAAGAAGGCGAAGGACCTCGTGCGCCGCAAATCGGTCATGAGCAGCCTCTCGCTGCCCGGCAAGCTCGCCGACTGCTCCAACCGCAACCCCGCCGACTGCGAAATATACATCGTCGAGGGAGACTCCGCGGGCGGCAGCGCCAAGCAGGGGCGCAACCGCGAGTTCCAGGCCATCCTTCCGCTGCGCGGAAAGATACTCAACGTCGAAAAGGCGCGCCTCGAAAAAATCCTGAGCAGCGAGACGATACGCAACATCATCCTCGCGCTCGGCTGCGGCGTCGGCGACGAATTCAACGAAGACAAGCTGCGCTACCACAAAATATTCATCATGGCAGATGCCGACGTCGACGGCGCGCACATCAGGACGCTGCTGCTTACGCTCTTCTTCCGCTACATGCCGCAGATAATCGAGAAGGGCTACCTCTACGTCGCGCAGCCGCCGCTCTACCGCGTGCAGTGCGGCAAGGAGATAACATACTGCTTCTCCGACAAAGAGATGAAAGAGGCGCAGGAAAAGGCGAACGGCAAAAAGGTCGACGTCCAGCGCTACAAAGGGCTCGGCGAGATGAACCCCGAGCAGCTCTGGGAGACGACGATGAACCCCGAGCACCGCGTCATCAACCGCGTCGAAGTGCAGGACGCGGTAGAAGCCGACGAACTCTTCGGCATACTTATGGGCGACGTGGTCGAGCCGCGCCGCAAATTCATAGAAGAATTCGGCAAAGAAGTCAAAAACCTCGACATATAACCCGAAACGTCAACAAATATCAGCCCCGGCGCATACCGCCGGGGCTTTTTCGTAATTTATATTCAGCTTGACACAGAAAGAACAAGTATAATATGATACGCTCAGTTTTGGACTACGCTCCAGAGGAGAGGTTAGATGTTCCTATTATATAAATTAGCAGGTTCGCTGGTCGTCCCCCCCGGGTGCTTCATCGTAGCGATACTCATCATCGCCGCGCTCGCGATGCGCAAGCCGCGCAAGCCCTTCCTCGCAGGCGCGCTCTGCGTCCTCGCCGCCGCGATGTACGTAATGAGCTCGCCCGTCTTCGCCTTCTACATCAACAAGCCGCTCGGCACCGCCTACGAAAAGCCGCAGCTCCCGCCTAAGGACGCGAAGGCCGCGGTCATAGTCCTCGGCGGCGGCTCCTCGCTCGACGAAAACGGCAAACCGTTCCAGCCCTCCGCCGCAGCGATGGAAAGGCTCTACGCCGCGGTCAAAATATCCAAAGAGCAGCCGTGGTGCTCGCGCCTCATATTCTCGGGCGGCGACGTCTACGGACGCCACAAGGTCTCCGAAGCCGCGGTGATGAAATACGCGGCGAAGATAATGGGCTGCCG
>UQVV01000265.1 GCA_900544635.1 uncultured Cloacibacillus sp.
AGACGCTTGAAAACCTCGGAGGCCGTCAGATGCAGGCGCGCGGCCAGCTCGCCGACGGTGATCTCGTCCGGGATGGTAATCTCCAGCTTCTGGCGGCGCTGGCGCTGTTTGTATGCGCGCCGTCTGGCGCGGCCTTCGCCGCCGTCATTCCGCTTGACAGCCGTATCGCGGTCGCAGTCAGCGGCGGTTACTGGATAGAGGGGGATGTGAGCGTGGCGGTCGCGGATAAGTTCTCGCGCTTCGCCGAGAGCGTCATACGGCGTGAGCTGCGGGCCGCGGGCTTCACAAAGATAAGCGCGACGAACCTCACGCAGAAACAGCGCGCAATACTGAACGGCGGCGCGGACGGAGCGGCTTCGCTCGCGCGCAGCCAGAAGGTGAAGTATCTGCTCTGCGGCAATATCACGGAGGACGGAGCGGACTTCAATTCCTTCGGTACGTTCACCGCCTCTGTGTCGATGACGCTCCAGATTGTCGCGGCGTCGTCGGGCGAGTATGTCTTTGACGGCATGTCGTCGGCCAAGGCCGTAGGCGGCACGCGCGAGGAGGCGACGCGCAAGGCTGTGGAAAAGGCGTCGCGTGATGTCGTGTCGCAGATTGCGGGCGTTTTCTAACGGGCGTCCTTTACGGCAGTTTGCCGTATAAGTTGCAATATTTTATAAAAAATTCTGAAAAGACGACTATCTGCATATAATTCCCGCCGCACCGCAGCTTTGACGGTGCGGCGCTTCCTTTGCGCCTGCGCGCCGGTCCGCGCGGTTTTGATATAATGAGGGGCGAGTTATGTATGGAGGTAGTTTGTCCATGAAACGTCTGGCTGTTTTTGTTTTTATGGCCGTCCTTATATGTTCGGCGTGCGCGGCTGAGTGCGCGGTTTTTGCCCGGCCTAATCCCGAGTTCGTCGAATGGCAGCGGCGGCGGGCGCGTGACGGTGATTCCGGCGCGGCGCGGACGCGCTCGCTTTCTTCGGACGGGGAGGCGCGCGCTCTGCGCGACGTTCCGCCTTCACCGGCAGACCTTTCTTATCTCGACAGCGCGGATTTTTCTGAGTTTATAAAGAGCGCGGCGGAGGAGTTCGCGCAGGGCGGCGGGGCTGCTGCGGCGCGAAGCGCTCCGAGCGATGGCGGGGCGGCGAGCCTTTTCCCGCGCCGCTACGATATGTGCGATTACGGATTTCTCACGCCGGTGCGCAATCAGAGCGCGCTCGGCGTCTGCTGGGCGTTCAGCTCTTGCGCGTCGATGGAGTCGAATCTTCTGAAGAAGGGGCGCGGCGAGTATGACCTTTCTGAGTGGCAGCTCGGCTATCAGAGCCGTCAGGACGTGTCGCCGGACAAGCCCTCGTTCTCCATCAACCCGGATCCTTTGCTTCCGGGAGACTGGAACGACGGGATAGAGGTCTCGTCGGGCAACAACGCGATGACGACGGCTTTTCTTGCGCGCGGCACGGGGCCGGTGTTTGAGAGCGAAGCGCCGTATCCGTGCGGTGAAAGCTCGATGCTGATGCCGCTTTACCGCCCGTCCGATTTTACGCCGAAACTGAGGCTGCGTCGCGCGGCGGAGCTGACCTTCGCGCAGCCGGAGCTTATCAAGGCGGCGGTCGTGAAGTATGGGGCCGTGAGCTTTCTCTTCAACGCGATGACCGGCACCCCTGAGCACCCCGACGACAGCGGCTTTACCTATTGGTACGACAACTATTTTTACTCGGCGAAAGACACCGGAAGCAGCCACCTTGTCGCTATAGTAGGCTGGGACGACGACTACTCGGTCGAGAATTTCCGTGAGGACCGCCGCCCCTCGCAGCCCGGCGCGTGGATAGCGCGCAACAGCTGGGGCGAGCTTTACGGCGACGGCGGGTATTTCTATATCTCCTATGAGGAAGGCTCGCTGAAGGACGCATCCGTCTATGACGTTGAGACGTGCGGCGGTACGGGCGAATATGTCTACGAGTACGACCCGCTGGGACAGGTAGGCCATATGTCGCCCGAGGCCGGCGTCTTTGAGGGCTGGGGCGCGAACGTCTACACGGCGCGCGGAAGCGAGGTAATAACGGCGGTAGGCTTTTATTCGCCCGCGCCAGGCGCTGAGTATGAGCTGAGCGTCGAGACGGGGCTCGGCGAAGGTTCGCCGCGCGGCGAAGCGCGCGCCTCGGCGAAGGGGACGCAGCCGCTCGCGGGTTATGTGCGCGTCGAACTGCCGTCGCCGGTCTCCGTGAGCGCGGGCGAGGATTTTTCCGTCGTGCTGAAGCTCAAGATGCCGGAAGGTTTTTCTCTGCCGCCTGACTCACAGAACGCCGGCATACTCTTTGCGTATGAATATGCGGATGAGGATTATTCAGAGAAAGCGAAGAACAATCCCGGGAAGTCTTTCTATTCCGCGGACGGCGCGGAGTGGGAGAGCATGGGGGAGCACGGCGACCTCTGCATAAAAGCCTTCGCCTCGGAGGATTCGTCGGGCGGATGCTCGGCCTTCGGCGCGCATACGGCGCTGCTAGCGGCGGCGGTGTTTTTTGCGGCATCGCGCGTGCGGCGGAGGAGATAGCGGTTTTTCTGAAAATTTACGACGGCGGGGAGGCCTTTGCGCGGCTTCCCCGCCTTTTCGTTATTGCCGTGATTTACGCCGTCACGCCATAATCAGGCGGCGCTTGTGTTCCTCGCCGAAGCGTCCGTTGGGGACGAGCTCCTCCCAGAGCTCGCAGGCGAGCAGCTCGAAGCGCGCGCATTCTGCCGCGTATGGCGAGAGGCGCGACGCCTGCCCGTAGGTTGTGACGATGGGGAGCGCGGCGTTTTTCTTCATCTCGTGCAGCAGCGCTCGCCCCGTATCGTTCATCGCGAGCGGCCTTATGTACGGCGGGCCGAGCCGCTGCGCCG